>JBBSYH010000040.1:0-25642 GCA_038045365.1 Nanobdellota archaeon | reverse complement strand
TGAGTTCATACATTTTTTACAAACCAAGGATTTTTTTAGCTTCATCTTCAGTATAGTATTCGCCTTTCTTAATTCTTTCTCTAGCCTCTTTTATCTCAAAAATTGTTTTTTGGCTGAGTTTAGGCTTTTTTTCAGCTAATTTGGCTAAATAAATTAGTTTTCTAACTAATTCATCATAGCTTTCGTTTTTGTATTGCCTGAAGGAGTCAAGTTCCTCTTTTGTTCTTGGATTTAGCCTTATTGTAGTTTCCATATATTATTGTATACATAAGTAGATTATTTAAACATTTTGTTTGTAATGAATAATATAATTTTAATTTCCATATTATTTTACTTTTCTTAAAAGATTAGCATTTGTTACAACTGTGATAGAGGATAAAGCCATTGCTATTTCTGCTATTATTGGATGTAATAATCCTGCAACTGCCAGAGGAATTGCAATAACATTGTAAGCGAAAGCCCAGAAAAGGTTTTGCTTGATTTTTCTGAATGTTGCTTTTGAAAGAATAATTGCTTGAGCAACACCAACAAGAGAACCACTTACTAAGACAATATCTCCTGCTTCTATGGCAATGTCAGTTCCAGTACCCATTGCAATACTTACATTTGCTTGTTTAAGTGCAGGAGCATCATTAATGCCGTCTCCAACAAAAGCAACCATCCCCCTATTTTGGAGTTCCTTAATTTTTTTTACTTTATCTTCAGGCAGAACATTAGCGACAACTTCTTCAATGCCAGAATGTTTGGCTATAACTTTAGCAGTTCTTTCATTATCCCCAGTAATCATTGCAGTTTTATATCCAATCCAATTCAAATAATTAATAACTTTCTTAGCTTCGTCTTTTATAACATCAGCAACAGCAATAATTCCAAGTGTTTTCCCATTTTCAGCAATTATCATAGTTGTTTTTCCTTCACTTTCAAAAAGATTAATTTTTTCTTCAAAACCTCTCAGAGAAATTTGCTTCTCTTTTATTAAAAAAGTATTTCCAATCACAATTTTCTTTTTTCCTATGTTTCCTTCGACTCCCCTTCCTCTGAGAATCTTGAAATTTTTTACTTCTTTATACTTTTTCAAACCTGCTCTTTTAATTATAGCCTTTGCAATCTGATGCTCACTAAGTTTTTCCAGGCTTCCTGCAATTTCAAGAAGATAATCTTGTTTAACTTTGCTGTAAATGTCTGTAACTTCAGGTTTTCCTTTTGTGATTGTGCCGGTCTTATCAAATGCAATAATCTTAATTTCTTTCATTGTTTGAATTGCTTCACCCTTTCTTATTAGAATGCCTCTTTTTGCACCCATACCAGATCCAACAGTTAAGGCAATAGGCACTGCAAGTCCTAAAGAACATGGGCAAGCAATAACTAGAACAGCTATAAAAATCTCAATAGATTTGTTAATATCCTTTGTAAAAAACCACCATCCAAAAAAAGAAAGTAAAGAAATAATTAGAATAGCGGGCACAAATATATTAGTAATTTTATCTGCAAGTCTCTGTATAGGAACTTTTGTGCTTTGTGTTTCTTCCACAAGCTGAATAATGTGCGAAAGGAAAGTATCATTTCCTATTTTTGTTGCTTTAACATACAAAATTCCATCTTGATTAATTGTCGCTCCAATCACAGGACTTTTCACTGTCTTTTCTATAGCCAGGCTTTCTCCAGTAATCATGCTCTCATCAACAGCGCTTCCTCCCTTTATTACGATTCCGTCTGTCGGAATCTTCTCTCCAGGCTTGACAATCATTATATCTCCAATTTTTAAATCTTTAATTTCTATTTCAATTTCGTCTTTGCCTTTGATAATAAGTGCTTTTTTTGCTCCAAATTCAAGCAATTTTCTAATTTCCTGTGTTGCTTTTCCTCTAGCTTTTGTTTCTATATATTTTCCTGTAATAAAAATAGACATAATCATACTTCCAATGCCTGAATAATCATCAACAAAATTATAGAAACTTAAAATGCCGGAAATATAAGCAATCACTGTTCCTAAAGCAATAAGTGAATCCATATTAAAATAGAATGTATAAAATCCACGTGCTCCTCCTCTAATTGTCTGCCATCCAAAAATAAAAATTACAGGAAATCCAAGAATAAGTATTGCCGGCGTCATAAATTCTTCTGGAAAAATGCTCATTCTAAATAATCTTTCAGAAAACATAATAATGGCAATAGGAATAGTAAATATCCATGCGCCAATTAATTTATTTCTCCAGTTAATTATCTCAAAATCTTCATCCATTATAATTTTATTCTATTTTTGTTACTCTGTATCCTGCGCGCGCTACAGCTTTTCTTAACTCTTCCTCAGAAACTTTTTCATCTGCATCAACAAATCCTTTTTTTGTCATGAGGCTGACAGAAACATTGCCGACACCAGGAATTTTTCCAATACTTTTTTCTACATTTCCTGCGCAGGAAGAGCAGTGCATTCCTTCAATTGACAGCTTAATTTTTTTCATTTTTAATCATTTTTTTATTCTACTGTTATTTTGCCGTATCCCATTCCCATTGAGCATGAAAATTTAAATGTTCCCTTTTTTAATGGAGTGAAAATTATTTTTTCTGAAGGGTCTCTTGAGTAAGATTTTACACCAAACTCTTTTAATGTAAATGAGCGAAGACATCCATAAACGCTGTTGTCAAGTGTTATTTCAACTGGCTTTCCGGCTTTTACTTTTATACTATCGGGATAATAATTGTAATTTTTCATGCCAAGAGTTACTTTTTGCGCATCTTCAGCAGGAATAGAATCTTCAACAACATTTCCAGTCAATGATTGTTCTTCAGAACTAGAATATACTAATGTTCCTACAACTATAACAAGCATAAATATTATAATAATCATTGTAAAGTTTTTCATTTTAGCTGAAGACTCCGCTCCTTGGACCATAAACTATAATCCATGTTGTTATAATTGTTAAAATAAAAGTGATAAATATAGTTATAAAGTTATCTTCTTCACTTTGCGTTCTACTTTCCCGCATCTCTTTATAAATCATATAATTTAAGCTGAAGATTATGAATGAAGATATGATAAATATAATTATGCTTGCTATTTTTAAATTGTCATTTAATAGCATAAATGCAGTCATTGCCCCCATTAAACCTCCCATAAAACCAGCCATTGTTCCTTCCATGATTCCCATGATGCCGCAGCATTTTCCATTCCATATTCCAAAGATAATTCCTATTGTCATTCCCCACACGCTTCCTATGAACATTCCGTTAGTTGATGCAATATAAAATCCTGGTAAGAATCCTGAAATCATTCCGACAGTCATACCAACCATCATTCCAGCCATACACGGCAGTTCTTTATATGCTCGTACCTGCCTGATTGTTAGGGATATAATTGCATAACTCAATGAAGAAAGTAAAATTACAAGACCGTATTTCGGAATAAAATTTTCCACATCCTTTAATTTTATAAGATAGAGAACTATTATAGTAATAAAAGCAGTTATTATTGAATAAAAGAATGTTTTTATGAGCTCTCCTTCTACTCTTTTTCCATTCAGCTCAGATGTAAACTCTTTGAATGACATATTAATGCAGATATTTAGTCATTTATATATTTTTCTTGATGGAATTATTTGTCGCTAAAAATATTTTTAAACCAATTAATTATTTTTTCAATTAATTTAGGACTAATGCATTCACCAGATATACATAAATTAGTAGAACATTCAAAATTATTTTCGCACATTTCTTTCGCGTCCAATTGAACTGTGAAGTTTCCCTCTTCTTTGCAATATTTTCCTTCTTTTCTATAACCATAAGGATAACACTTTTCATTTAAAATACATCCATGGCATATGTATCCTTGAATAGATATTTCTTTCTGACCTGTAGAATAATTTGTAAATATATTATTTTGGAAATTTAATGTATTATTTGGTATAATTAAAGGACCGCTTGAGCTATTTGGATTGATAGAAATAGGTTCGACGCATACTCCATCTAAACACCTATAGGGGCAGACATATTCTTCAGCATATACTTCTCCATATTGACTGCACAATGCTTCAGCAATATTGAATTTCCAGTTGCAAGTATCTTTAACCACTCTTCCTGATTCATCTTGCGCTTCCCCCTTGACATAATAATTAGTTCCATTGTCTGAGTCAGTACATTTTGTTGCAAGAGAGAAAATGTCTCCTGTAGATGCAACTACCATTGTGCCTGCAGGCACTAATTGTAGTCCATTGATTATTGGATCATAGTAAGGAGAGCCACCTTCATGAATACGAATCACAATATCTTCATTTTCTTTAACATTGATATTTTGATAGCGCACATATTGCAAATTTTCTATCCAAAGATAACTGCTTAAAGCTCGTGATGTTTGAGCTGTTTTCTTCCCCCCATAATTATTTGCTCCGATAGTTAAAGTATAATCGCCATTTTGTGTAGAAACCCCTCCATGTCCGTATATATACAAATCATATGCTCCCGGAAGAACTCCTGTTAAAATGACCTCGCCTTCTCCAGGTTTATTATTAAGAGGATAATTAAAGTCAGAATACATTTGATCATTAACTCCCGATAGAATTCCTCCCCATGCCCCGCTTAAATTTTTCATTGTAATATTAATTTTACTGATTCTTTTTTCAGTATCATAAAGTTGGCCGTATGTAAAATAATCTTTACCTAAAAAATGAACATTATTCCAAAAATCACCTGCTTTTCCAACTACGGATGGCCCGGTTTTTGTAGAATTAATTTCAGCACCTAATCCAAAATCAATAAAAAGAGGCTTTGATTCTGAAGCATATACACTAGTTAAAAATAGGCTAAATAAGACTATAATTAGAGGGATAAATAAAAGTTTTTTCATTACATCAAGGATAAATATGTCTATTTAAACTTTCTCTTTACAGAGCACTTTAACGTTAAAGAAAGAACTTAATGTATAAATATGCCAAAATCCGTATAATGTCATGGAAAAAGCCAAATTTGCCAAACTTGAAAAAATAATCTTATTCTTTGTATTACTCATTATAATTATTATATTTTTCCCAAAATTGCTGGTTTATTATGATGATGCAGAGGTTTTTATAAAAGAATCTGGGATTTATGGTCCTGTAATTTATATGTTATTAATGATCTCTTCAATTATTTTTTCCCCTATTCCTTCCTCTCCATTGGCAATACTTTCAGGAGTTTTATTCGGCTCGTGGAAAGGAATGATTTACACTCTTATTTCAGCCACAATAGGCGCCGTAATTGCATTTTCAATATCGAGATACTTCTTGAGAGATTATTTAAGCAGATATTTTGAAAATCATAAATTATACAAAAAAATTGAAGGAAAAAATGATATTAATATTGCTTATTTTGTTTTTCTAACAAGATTAATGCCCCAAGTTTCTTTTGACATAGTTAGTTATATAGCTGGATTGACTAGATTGAATGTTTTCCTTTTTGTTATAGCAACATTTTTTGGAATGATTCCTATAGTTTTCGCCCTGACTTTTTTCGGCTATTTAATTGAGCCATATAAGAATACTATCCTAATTATTTTAACTATTATCTTTATAATTTATATCTATAAAATAATCAAAAAGAATTAATCATTTATTTGAAGTATATTCTATTACTATCTTATCATGCTCTTTCATAATGTATTTTTCAAATTCAGAATTTTCATTTCCATTTATTTTCATTTTGACTATTCCTTTGTCAGTGCAGGAATCAAATATGCATTGTGAATCAAATTTTTTTCCCCATATTTTGAAAAATTCTCCAATAGTGAAATCTCTTCTACATGGCCCTTCAATATGGACTTCTCCAGCGCCGTCGTGAGTATGAATTGGTCGCATTATATTCTGCGCAATTCCTATACTTGCCGGAATAAATTGTTTTTTACCGTCAATTATTATATCAAGAGTCGAGTGTATATGCAAAGCTAGGTCTTTGTGTCCACCTATATTTAACTCGTGAGCAGGAGTTGTAAGACAAGAGTTGCTCTTTTTTATTACAGAAGACATCGTCATCCATAAAAGCCAGATTAGTATAATAAGAAAAATACCTATAATAATATATTTTTTTACTTTTTTATAATTTAATTTATTTATTGGCTCTGAATTTATTTTAGAAGAGTGCTTGTCAGAATTATGCTGCATTAAACCTTCTTCATTTTTAAAATCCCTATTACATAATTCGCATCTGGGTTTGCTCATTTTTATAGTTCAGCATTAATTGCCTGCTTAAAGACTGAATATGGTTGGGCTCCTTCAATAAATTTACCATTAACGAAAAATGCAGGGGTTCCTTGAACTCCTACTTTTTGTCCATAATCTAAGTCATCCTGAACTGCAGAAGCAAACTTTCCTGAAGTTAAGCATGTGTCAAACTTTTCCTCATCTGCTCCAATTTCTTTAGCCCATTTTTCGTAATTTTCCAAGCTCAAAGACTTTTGATTTTCAAATAATTTATCATGCATCTTGAAATATCCCTCATCTCCTTTTTGCTCTCTCACGCATCTTGCTGCCTCAGCAGCTTTTTGCGCATTTGGATGAAAGTTTAATGGGAAATCCTTGAAGACTAATTTTAATTTTCCAGTTTCAATATATTCTTTATAAATGAGAGGATATGTCTGCTGAAAATGCCTTCCGCAAAATGGGCATTCATAATCTAAGAATTCAATCATCGTAATTTTTGCTTCTGCTTTTCCTAAAACAGGACTATCGCCTTCTTCAACTTCTACTTTTTGCGATGGAGAAGGCAGGTTTCCAGTATTGCCTGTGTTGATTACTTTTCCTGTAGGACTTGAACTATCTTTAGAAAAGAATACAAAGCCCCCAATAATAACAACTGCTAGAAGTATGAAAGTAGAATATTTCCAGATACTTTCTTTTTTTATTTTTATAGTTCCTTCTTCGTCCATTTTCTAAATTTCCTTGGTTTTAGAGTATTAAAATGTTTGCATGTGAATGAATCTTGAGATGTCTTTATTATTGAAAACAAAAGAAGTGCTATTGCAATGACTGAAATTTCAATTCCTTTAAATGGAAGATATATAAAAAATGACCCTAAACCTAAAAGAGCAGCTATACCTATCCCGCAAGCAGCGCATCCTGGCACAAGAAATGCTAAGAAAATTGCAATTGATGATAGAACTCCTTTACTTTGAGATGATTCTCTTACAAAATTGAACTTGTAAATAATAAGTGAAACAAGTATTCCCCCTAAAAGGCTTATAATGACTAAAGTCAAGATTGAAGATGGTAGACTGGTCTTGTGAAATCCAAAAATAAGGGAAAATAGAAAACTAATTGAAGATAAAAAATCAGATTTCTTGAAAAAATCAAGTATATTAAAAAAATTTCCTATTATTGCGTTTAAAATATAAAAAAACAACGCAATAATTACTGCAAATAAAGTATATTTGTAGTTGCCAAAAACCTTTTTCCATACAAATAATATTGTTTTTATATCTAAAATATTAGCCTTCTTTTTTATTTTCATTGAATCATAAAAATTACATTATTTATAATTCTTTCTCTGAGCGTTTAAAACAAAACACGATTTCAGAACTATATTCTAGCTCTTAGTTATAGAACCCTGGTTTAGATTACCTGAATCTCTGGCGTTTTCCATGTTTTTTAAAATTGTTAAAAACATTTTTTCTCCGAAAACACCAATACCACAACGATTGCAAAAATCAATTACGGAACCTTCATTTATTTGACCCTTGCAATATATACACTTTTTTGCCATTATTCTCTTTTTTTAATTTCTTTATAATATCTAGAGTATATAAATACTTTCATTTTTTAAAGTTCTGGAAAGCTTTTTAAACTGATTTCTTTAATAATTTATATGTTCGGAAGTAAGAATGCAAGAAATAAGGGAAAGTTTAAATTAACTGACTTTTTCCAAAAGTTTAAGGAAGGAGATGTTATAGCAGTAGTCAGAGAGCCAAGTTTTACCTTTAGTTATTCCAAAAGATTGCAAGGAAGAACAGGAAAAGTCCTAGAAAAAAGAGGTTCAGCATATTATGTTGAAATTAAAGATCTTAACAAACCAAAAAGATATTTAATAAGGCCAATTCATCTTAAAAGAATAGAAGTCAAGAACAAATAATGATAATTTCAAAAAAACCACTGGCAATTGCAGAAGCAAAAGCATATGTAAAGGATTTTACAGAGAGAAAACAGCTTGAAAATTATTTCAGGAAATTTGCTAATTTGTCAAATGAAGATTCTGAAAAACTTATGAAAGAAATAAGAGTCCTGAATAATCCAAAGATAAAGGAGGAAAACATAGTGAAGATAGCTGATTTTCTGCCTAAAGATATGGAAGACTTAGGAAAAATATTTAATGAAATAACTCTTAATGAAGAAGAATCTAATACTATACTTGAAATTGTTAAAAAATATTAATTATGACAGAAAAAGAAAATTATGCAATAGTTTTAGATTACCTGCCCTATGGTTATCCTATGGGGGAAAAAACAACCCCAGTAGTACAGGCAATAGGTGAAAATAACTTTTCCCTTCTTGAATTGGTTCCTAGAAGAGGCATTATTTTAGAAGTGAAGGAAAGGGTCTATATAGGTCCTGAAAAAAGAGATAAGATATATTATATAGCTGGTAAGCTTTCTAAAGAAAAGCTGACAGAAACTGCAAAAGCACAATTGCAAGTATTTGTGGGGAAAATAGTCAATGATGATGAGAAAAAATTTGTGGATTTTTTCAATAATGCTGTTCCAATCAATACAAGATTGCACCAGATAGAACTAATATCTGGCATGGGAAAGAAGCACACACAAGAAATTCTCAAAGAGAGAGAAGAGAAATTATTTGAATCATTTAATGAGATGAAAAGTAGAATAAAGAATCTACCAGACCCAAAAAAAGCAATAGAGAAGAGGATATTGGAAGAATTGTCAGAAAGACAAAGATTTAATTTATTTATCAAATAAAATGGAAAAGAAACAAGAAAGGAGAAATCAAACTCAAGAAAAGCAAACTGCTAAGAAAGATGCCAGAGAAGAAGAAAACGAAATTTTGGTTAGAATAAGTGGATATGATATTCCTGGTTCAAAAAATGTTTATGCAGGACTTACAAAAATAAAGGGTGTTTCATGGTCAATATCAAATGCTTTATGTGTAAAGTTGAATGTTAATAGAGCAAAGAAAATAGCTGAGCTAAAAAAAGAAGAAATAATGGAAATAGAGAGCTTTTTAAGGAGCCTTCCAATTTTAAACTTTTTGAAAAATAGGAGAAGCGATAGTGAAACCGGAGAGACAAAGCATTATTTAGGGTCTGATTTGGAAATAAGAAGAGAATTTGATATAAAGAGGCTTAAAGAGATAAAAAGTTATAAAGGAATACGGCACTCTGCGAAACTTCCCGTAAGAGGACAAAGAACAAGATCTCACTTTAGGAAAAAAGGAAAGCCAATGGGAGTTAAAAGGAAAAAATGATAAGAAAGAAAAAGCTTTATGTAAGGCCAAGAAAACTTTATGAAAAAGGCAGAATAAAAGAAGAAAATATACTTCTTGAAAAGTATGCGTTGAAAAATAAAAGAGAAATATGGAAAACTCTTGCTAAAATGAATTATTTTAAGAGAAGAGCAAGAGAACTTGCGCAAACAGGAGAAGAAGAGCAGAAAATTTTATTTGATAAACTAAACAAGATAGGTTTGAATGTGAAAAATATTGCTGATGTTTTGGCCCTGAAGATAGAAAATCTTCTTGAGAGAAGGCTTCCTACTATCGTATTTAGAAAAAAATTATCTGCAACTCTGAAACAAGCCAGGCAGATGGTAGCTCATAAGAGAGTAATGATAAGTGAAAAAGTAGTAAATTCTCCAAGTTATGTTGTACAAGTTGAAGAAGAAAACAAAATAACTTTAAAACATAAGAATATAAAGCCAAAGAAGGAGGAAATACAAAATGTCTGAAGAAATAGGAGAGACTAAAAATGAAGTTTTTGCAAGTGAAACTGAAGAGAAAATTTCTGAAAAAGGAATTGAAAAAGCAGGAATTGTCTATATCTTTGCATCCCAAAATAATACTATAGTGCACCTTACTGATCTTGCTGGAAATACATTATCTCGTGTAAGCGGTGGAATGCTTACAAAGCATAGCAGATTAAAAGCAGATCCTACAGTTGCTATGTTCGTTGCAAAAAAAACCGCTCAGAGAGCAAAGGACCTTGGCATAAACGCACTTTACATAAGAACAAGAGGAAAAACAGGAAGTCCTGGGCTAGGTTCAGGAGCATATTCTGCAATAAAAAGCTTGTCCAAGGAAGGATTTAAAATAATAAATGTTCTTGATACAACAAGAGTTCCGCGCGGCGGACCAAAGAAAAAAGGCGGAAAGAGAGGAAGAAGAGTATAAAGATTTAAAAAATCAATAATCAACACATTAAAATGGAAGTAATTGAAAAGACACCTGAAAGAATTGCAATGAGGCTTGAAATAACAGAGTCACTTGCGAATGCAATAAGGAGAAGTGTAGCAGAAGTTCCAACTCTTGCAATTGATGATGTAGAAATCTTCAAAAACGATTCAGCTGTTTATGATGAGGTTTTAGCTCATAGGCTAGGATTAATTCCACTAAAGACAGAAAAAGGAATGTCTTCAAAGACAAAAATTGATTTGAAGCTGTCAAAAGAAGGCCCGGGTTTAGTTTATGCAGGAGATTTAAAGGGACCGGTTGATGCAGTATATGAAAAAATCCCTATAACACTTTTAGGAGAAGGAAAAGTTGAGCTTGTTGCGACAGCTATTCTTGGAAAAGGAATAGAGCATGCAAAATATACTCCTGGTTTGTGCTATTATAGAAGCATTCTTGAAGTAAAATCTTCTCCAGAAATAGATAAAATAGTAGAGAAATCCAAAGGAGCAATAAAAAATCAAAAGCAGGGAAGCAAGTGGTTATGTGATTTAAACGATGCGGAAATAAACGCAATCGAAAAAATAGATAAAGAAGCTATTAAAAATTCAAAAGAAATTATTTTAATTGTTGAATCTTATGGAAATATGGCTGCAAAAGATATACTTTTAAAGGCAATAGATGCACTTTGCGATAACCTTGATGAATTTGAGAAAGAGCTGAAATGAGAATTTATTCTATAATAAGAAAACTTTAAATGTCTTTATATTTTTATATATGCGCGCGGGGATGCCGGAGCGGTCAAACGGGCGACGTTAAGGCCGTCGTAGCTTAGTGCTTGCGGAGGTTCGAATCCTCCTTCCCGCATAAATACTTTTTGTCTAATTCATGGGCACTATTTTTCAAAAAGTATGAACATTGCTCCCAATTTCTTTTGTCTAACTAAATCATAAGAACTCTGAAAATCAAGTCTGCTCTCTATACCTCTACTATCTAAGATTTTTCCAATAGCATTTCTTTTGAATCTTAATTTCTTAAGAACATGTGAATATGTAGATAATAGATCGCGAGAAAGATCTTGACTTTGAATGAGCTTGTATCCTTCCGTTTTAAATAACTTCCCTATATCTTTCACTGTTAAAATCTCTGTTAAACCTAATCTCTTTCCAAAGCTACCTAGAACTTCCTTCCTGTAAACATCCTCCAACAGAACGGTATCTTCTAAAATTACTCTTCCTCCTTCCTTTTTAGCTTCTACAGAGAACAAACCAAACATTTATATAGTATCAAATGATACTATTATCAATAGATACTATGGAAGCACACCAAGAACACAAAGAATTGAAATTTAATATACGGAACATTATTAGTCGAAGCCCACGTTTGGAGACAGTAGTTATGGTTGAACAATTTATCAAGGAACATTCTGGGAAATACAAGAAAACTAACCTTTTCCAGAATCTCCCCAAAAAAATAATGTGGGGAACATTTAGCGTGATATTAAACTATTTGTGGGAAAACAATAAGATCGCTGTAGATAGAAATAATTTTATCATTTACATCTGGAATCCCGAGCTTGCGAAGAAATTTATAAATAGAAAGAGATATTAAAAGAGATGAGTTTCAGCAAACCTGCAGATGGGGTGACGTTCGCAGATGACGAACTCGAAAACGCGTTTAATACTCTCAATGAGGAAGATTGGTTGAAGAAAGCCATCAGGCGAACTATCACAGATCTCAAAGAAAATGCCTTCTGTGGAGAGCATATTAAGAAAGAACAAATACCTAAAGAATATATAAAGAAATATGGAATTGATAATCTTTGGTGGTATTCTTTGCCTAAAGGCTGGCGTCTGGTGTATTCCATTGTCACGCCAAGCAATGTTGAACTTTTAGCAGTAATTATTGATTACTATAATCATAAGAAGTATGAACGAAAGTTTAGATATTAATCAGCTCTCTCCGCATCTCACTTTCGGCAACAGAAAGATTTAAATACTATATTACTAATATAAGTAATATGTTACTTGATAAGAATACATCGAATGTCTTAGAGGCATTTACCTCCGACTATAAGAAAAAAGTCTATGGAAGTGATTTGGCAAAGAAGTTGCACATGAACCAAAAGACAGTCTCGAATATTCTAAGCAAACTGGAAAAAGAACATCTCCTCAAATTTACAGTTGAAGGAAAGAACAAATATTATTCTATGAACAGTTTTAATCCCCATATCAAGGAAGTCATTAAGCTGATAGAAATAAGTAGAAAAATATGCTTTTTAAAAAAATACAAACACATCAAAGATCTCTTTGAGAAAATAGAAGAAAGGTCAAAGGGCGTCGTTGTTATCTTCGGGAGTTATGCAAAAGGCACTCCCACAAAGAGTTCAGATATTGATATCTTTTTGATAGGCGCTTGTTCAGGAGTAGAAGATTTAGAAACACTATATAATCTGAAAATAAATATTATAGTGTCAAAGAAAAAGAAGTTTAATAAAAATGAACACTTCATTAAAGAAATCGTAAAGAACCATATTATCTTAAAAGGGGTAGAGGAATTTGTCGAATTATTATGGCAATAACATTGCACTGGTGTTGTAAAAATGAGAATGGGCTTAAGCTTGATGCACCCAATGAGAATTTAACACAAGGCTATCTGACACTTGCTGAAAACGCTCTTGGAACAATGAATCGAGAGAGAAACTACAACCGCCAGTTTGCTATTTCTGCTTGTTACTATTCTATGTATTATGCACTCTATTCTGTCTTAATGAAAATAGGCATCAAATGTGAAATTCATTCATGTACCCTTGAGTTCATGAAAAATCTGTTGAAAGATGCCTATACTTTAGAGGAAATAAGGGCAATTAAGAAAGCTTTTGATTGCAGAGAAACTGCCCAATATTATGTCGATAGAATCGTAAGCAAAGAAGATGAGATATATATTATGGCACAAGCACCTCTCTTCATTACCAAATCCAAGGAAATCCTCAACGAACTCAACGAAAAAGATATTCAACAGACGAGGGAAGAATTACAAAAGATAATCGATAAGAATTAGATTATCCATCACTCTAGACGAGCCTTACAACCATTATTAATTAGGTTTAAATACTCTTTTTATTGAATTTATTTATGATGAAGATAAGCAAGACAAAAATCAAGAGAAATTTAATAAGAAAGACAAATCCGTCAATTATAGAGACAATTAATCTTTCTAGAAAGAACCAAAATTGGCTTGAATTGTCAAAAATTCTTTCCAGCTCATCAAGAAAATATTCTTCTGTAAATCTTTCTGATATCGAAAAAGCAACTAGTATAGGCGATACCATAGTTGTTTTAGGAAAAATTCTTTCATTAGGAGAATTAAGCAAAAAAATCAGGATATGCTCTCTTTCAATTTCACATAATGCGAGGGAGAAATTAAAAAAAACTAAGTCTGAATGGAGAAGTTTGACTGAAGAGATAAAAAGCAATCCTAAATGCGAGGGAGTAAAAATAATAAAATAAGATGGAAAAAACAATTGTTATAGATGCAAGTAATGGAGTTTTAGGAAGAATTGCCAGCTATGCAGCAAAACAAGCTCTTCTCGGAAAATCAGTTGTAATTATTAATTGCAATAATTCATTAATAACTGGAAAAAAAAGAAGCACTATAGAAGAGTATAAAATAAAAAGAAAGAGAGGAGGACATAGTCTTAAAGGCCCGCATTATCCAAAAAGTCCTGAAATGATTATGAAAAGAACTATAAGAGGAATGCTTTCATACAAACAAGGAAGAGGTCTTGATGCATTTAAAAGAATTAAATGCCATCACGGAATTCCGTCTTCATATGAAACCTCGCAAAAAATATCTTTAAAGAAAGAATTAAATACAAAAACAATCAGCTTGTTTGAATTGTCAGAAGAAATATGATAGAAAAATTAATAATATCTGGGAAGAGAAAAACAGCAATAGCAAAACTTAGAGTAAAGCCAGGAAATGGAAAGATATTCTACAACTATCTTCCTGCTTCAGAATTGAATTTTTTTTACAAGCTATCTCTTTCTGAACCAATTAGAATCTATGAAAGAGAACTTGGAGAATGCAAATATGATTTTTTTATTAAGACCATGGGCGGAGGCAAAGAAGCGCAAATTCAAGCAGCCAGACTTGCGATTGCAAAAGCCCTAGTTTTAGCAACAGGATCTGATGTTCTAAAGAAAGCATATCTTGCTTATGACAGAAATATGTTGGTTCCAGATGCAAGAAGAAAAGAGGCAGCAAAGCCCGGAGATTCTGCTCCGAGGGCAAAAAGGCAGAAGAGCTATAGGTAATTATTTCTAAAATATAGCTTTTTATCCAATATTGTGCTATTAAGCGAATATTTATCTCACTTAATCGTTGTTATGTCTAATTCAGAATTCGGGCTAAAAGATAGAAACCGAAAGATTTATTCTGATTCATACACTGACCAACCTTGAACCCTTGACCTTTCATACCTGAAACTTCCATCGTTCTTTGAAACTAATGATTCAAAGATATGTCCATCTTTCCCAACGATAGGCAATGCTACTGAACTTAAAGCAATCGCTTGTCTTTCATAGGTGTCATCAGCGTTTGGGTCATAAATAATTCCTAAGAACTCTCTAACTCCTCTATTTTTTAAAAAACTAACGAGAGATTTATTTGAAAATATTTTATTTCCAACATTACCACAAGCTGAACCAACAAATTGTAAATCTTTTGAATCTGTTGGAATTAATAAGATTCCTGAAGGGTCACTTCTATCAATTCCAGATATAGAATACAATTCATCTTCTAATACATTCACTTCTGGTAAAGACTCCCTATTAGCCCTATAGTTTTCAGTCCAGTGATTAACAATTTCTTTTAAGTTTGTCATTTTAATAATAGATATATAGCTCATTTATAAATCTTTCGGTTATTTTACTACTTTAAAGTTAATATTAGATACGCCAGAATTCTGAACTCTGAATCCTTCGGATTTTGCCCCGCTGCGCTCTCACCTACGGCTCGGGGCAATTAACAGGGCTTATGCAAAGTTGCGAGTCGAGCGGAGGAATTTTGAGGCAACCCAGAAAATTCCGACCTCCTGGCGAGCAATTTGGGAAACCGAAGTGCAACGAGGTTTCCGCATAAGCCAGATGTTATGTCTAATTAAAATCACTTTTCTTACCCACCCAATAGCAGAAGTTGTTGCTCCGTGCTTCGCACAATTTACTGAAATTTCGTTTCAGAATTTATATTTGGACTCTTTCTACTTGGTGTCTTTATCAGAAATTATAAAGTCATCAAAATAAATTTTGCAATCTTTTCTTGGAGCAAAACGCTCGTCATTTCCACCAAAAAATAATGTAAACATAAACCATTCAATTCCATATTTTGCTCCTTTTTGTCTCCACTTAACTTCTTGATGGAGTGCAAGTTTTCCATCAAGCCAACAGATTATGTAACCTGGGTCTTCCCAATTCTTGTTCATCTTAATTTTCATTTTTACTATATGCCACTTTCCAGGTTTAAACTTTAACCTTTCCATTTTTTTAGAACACAAGTTATGCCACCAAAAACCCGTGCCATAATTAGCCGAATCATTAGGGTAGTAAGAATATTGATGCATCTCTCCCTTTGTACGCCACATAACTCTTGAAGAAAATCCTTCCATAGAATGCTTTCCTCCTCAAGGTTTATCTCCTCCAGCGAATCCAGGCAATTTTCCGCCTAATCTCCAGTCAAATCCTTTCTCAAATTTTACTTTATACTGACAATATAAGACTTTATAACTTTTCTTTAGGTCAATATGCCAACTTGCCTTATCCTCTTTTCCGAACTTACCTTTTGAAAAACCTATTTGAAGAACCTTTTTATTTCCATCTTTGACTATTTTTGGATTTACAGAGGTAGTAACTATTTTAGGATTTTTCCAAGCTTTTTTTATTTGTTTTTCAGTATAAGGACCTACTTTTTCTTTTTGAAAATTAATTTTTATGTCAAGGAACTTGAAGAAAACCTTGCCTTTCAAGGCAAGGTTGTTCCTTGAGCATCCAAAAGTCCTAAACAAACCATGGGCTTTAGCCCATGGTCAAACACAAGGACTTTTTGATTTTCATATTCTTTAATCGGTTAGGAAGCTTAATAATTTATCGCTACTTATGTTAATATCCAAACCTTCTCTCATAATCCTTGTGATCCATCCACTCAAGAATTATGGACAAAACACAAACTTCTCCATTAACTACAGAATATATTAATCTCCATCCTTTCGGCAAATCATATTTCCATAAATTATCAATTCCATACTTGTCTATGTAAACTTTCGGAATTAACCTTTTTTGTATTCTTATTCCACAAAAGGCATTTTCTTCCAAGTCGTCTAATGCTCTATTTATCCACTCATAAAGTTTTTTATCTTCAGTTTTTGAATCTTTAAGTTTCTCAAGACTCTCTTTTAGTTTTTCTTCTGCAAATTTGATTTGTGATTTCATCTTGATAAGTTAGACTTGTTAAGGTATTTTCTTACTAACTCTGGATTCCAAATCCAAACAACCCACCCCTCTTTGTCTTGTGCTATTTTTCCTGATTCTATTAAATAGTCAAATATTACACAGAGGGTTTGATATATCATCTTTCTCGGCAAAGCTTCCCAAAGAGACTTTTTCTTGTATTCTCCAGAGTTCTCTCTAATAAATTCTTCAACCATTAGAATTGTATCTAATTGTGGATAGTGCAAGATGTTTTTTCTTAATGTTTCTTGTGGCATGGGTATACATACTTGTATAACTATAAAAATCTTTCGGTTTTCAAAAATTCTTTTTTTAGAAAAAAAGAAGCAAAAAATTTACGGCGGGCTTCCTAACAACTAACTGAAAACGAAAAATGCTCGAGGGCAAACTTTGATTTTTTGCCTTCGGCATCGTTGCACTAAAATTCAATCCCTAACGGGAGAGTTTAACAGTGATTAAGAGACTACGCTCGGTTGCACCTCGCTCCACCCATATTTTCTCCCTTCGGTCGAAAACATCGCGATTAAGCGATGTTAGTTTCAATAAGTGGGCGAGCTAATATAGTATTTTTCGTAGAAAAATAAAAATTAATAAAAAAAGGTTGGCGTCAAATTAATTTTAGTGTTTTTCTTTTTTCACGAATCTCCTCTCTGAATTCTATACCATTTTTCTCAAGAATTTGCTTAATACCACCATATATCCTTTGTGCTATCGGAAGTCTCTCACCCCTATCAACATTAATTTTAAAGAAATAATTTCTTTCCTCATCAAAACCCACATCAAAATCAATATCAGGTTTTTTAGCAAAGTTAGATACAGTTACTTGAATATGATCGTTTCCAAAACCTTTTCCCTCTGTTTCTGATTTATTTGAAACATATCCTCTCGTTTCTTGTCCTAGATATAGTTCAGATGATGCTTTGTCTAACCTAATTACTCTGTTTAAGAAAGGAATTTTACTTGTATAATATGCGATTTTTGCCATTAATGCCCAAGATGCCATTTCAGTAAAATGATGGGGTGAATCTGATGCGTAAGATTGCCTTTCATTTCTAATCACTAAATCTATAGGAGACTCCCTTGAATTAGGTAAGGAATGAACATAATTATCTCTTACTTTTGTTTCTAAGTCACTTCCCAAAAAAGCTTCATTAACCAATTCAACAGTATCTTTCAATATATTAACATATCTTTTCCATGATTTCCCAAATTCTACTTGAAATTCATATTCTGAAGTCATACTTTAAGGTATTATATATGCCTTTATAAATCTTATGGTTATTTACTACTTTCAAGACACAACGCCAACCTTTAGAATACGCTCGCCCGCTTACTTTTGATTTTTTGGCTTCTCCAATCGTTGCACTAAAATTCAATCCCTAACGGGAGAGTTTAACAGTGATTAAGAGACTACGCTCGGTTGCACCTCGCTCCACCCATATTTTCTCCCTTCGGTCGAAAAACTTCGTATAGCCCGATACGTTAATCAAAGATTCTCAAATTTCTTTAATTTTTTTATCCTTTTCAATCTTTTTCTTTATTCTTATAGGTATATTTTTATCAAGAAACAAATTAAAGTGTAATTAACTCACGCGTTTCCAGTCTGTTGCAGCAAATCAAACGGATTTTTGATTTTCTTTATCTGTTCAGATGAAACATGCGTATAAATTTGCGTTGTGTTTAAAGAGCTATGGCCAAGTATTGATTGTATAATTCTTATGTCAGTGCCTTGCTCAAGCAAGTGAGTTGCAAAACTATGCCTCAATGTGTGGGGAGTTACTTTTTTTTGAATTCCTGCCCTTTTCTTAGTTCCTGAAATAATTTTCTGGATATTTCTCGTAGTAAGTGGCTTTTCTTTTGAAAAAACATAGTTATTTTCTCTGCTTTCAAGATATTTTTGCAAATCTTGTCCTAGAGAAGATGAAAGAGTGAAAATTCTGTCTTTTGATCCTTTGCCTTTTCTCACCCATCCAGTATTTTCATTAAAATTAACTTCTGAAACTTTTAAATTAACAAGTTCAGAAACTCTAAGCCCTGATGAATAAAGAAGTCCAATAATTAATCTCGACTTTTCTGTATCAGAATTATTTAAGAGTATCTTAACCTCTTCTTTTGTCAATACTTCAGGAAGCGTTCTATCTTTCTTAGGTATTTTCACTGCAGAAAAATCCTTTTTCAGAATTTCAGTATAGAAGAATTTCAGAGAAGCAGCAGCAAGCATAATTGTATTTTTAGATTTATTTTCAAATAATTCTGACAAATATAATTTTACATCATCTTGATTTAAAAGTTCTGCCTGCTTATTTGTTTTTTTCAAAAATTTTTCAACAAAAAAGCTGTAATTACGAACTGTTAAGGGAGAAAAACCTCTTAACTTTAATTCGCTTTTTAATAAATTTATTTGTTCCATTTATACTTCTTTTTATATTAAGATTTAAACGAACTTTTATTTAAACCTTTAGTTTTCAGGTTTTATTTGTCAAAAAGTCCTTTCTACTGCAAAGCCACAATTCTTTTAAATCTCTATTTTCTAAAAAAAACATGGAAGAAGAAAAATTGAAAATGGCTATTATTGCTGGAGCTTCATGTGCCATGGATTACAAAGAAGAAAATCCATTTTCTTCGTCAGAGGAAACGATTAGGTATGTTTCAGAAAAAGCCAGTGAAATTTTAAGCAAAATTGATATAGGTTAGTTTAAGATTAATAATGTTAAATAAAAGTCAGCTCTATGAAAAAATAAAAGATAAAAATATATTAGATTTATTAAGAAATACTAGATATTTTCTATATTTAAGAGAGCCGAATGGATTATATGTGCATAAATTAATAACTCTGCAGACTGTTTTTTCTCTTTATGAAAGAAATATTCTCAATAGAAAAAATAATGATATGACTGTTGAGCAGTATAAAGATAATCATCAAAAAGAATTCAATAATACACTTCAAGCATTACTGGAATCAACTGAATTTGGAGCTAGATTCTAAGCTAATCATCACAAGATTTATAACGCTTTTCTGTATCTTTATTTTATGCGGGGATTCCGGAGCGGTCAAACGGGCAGGACTTAAGATGTCTGTCTCTCATTAGGAGAGATAATAAGTTCAGGATTTAAGAAATCCTGTGTGCTTAGTGCCTACGGAGGTTCGAATCCTCCTCCCCGCATTGATACTTTTCATCTGAAACAAAAGATATAAAAAAGGCATTGAGTAATAAAGTAAGATGGAGGGAATAGTTCTTGCTGGTGTTCTTGGAGGAATTGGAGGCTTGACCAGAGGGCTTATTGGACTTTTAAAGGCATTATCCTTAAAGAGAAGAATAATATGGAAATATTATGTAATAACTGTTTTAGTTGCAATGATTATTGGAGTCTTTGTCGGAATTATTTTTGATTTTGATAAAAGGCTTTCTCTTTTAGCTGGCTATGCAGGAACAGATATTCTTGAGGGAATTTATAAATCATTTGCAGTTCAGAAAATTTATGTACAAAAGAGAAAATAATGACTAAAACAAGCATTCATATAGTTATTGACGAAAAATTAAAAAAGACACTCAATAACAGAGCGAAAAAAGAAATGTTAAGTATTGAAGAGTTGATTGTGGATATATTAAGGAGGTCTACTTTAACTTATATGGGTAAAAAATATTATGGTGATAAAGTCGATGACAAATTCTTGACTTTTTTTTCGAGAAAAGGAAAGAAAAAGGCTTAATTAAAGAGATTTTAGTTCATCTATGTTTTAGATTAACTTTATTAAGAGGAATGAATTCTTTCCATGCAACCTCAAAAATTTGTTCAAGAGTTTTAGCAAAGAAATCTGTTGATAGCCATATTCCCACATCATAATTAGAGTGTATGGCCTTGTCATCAAGAATCATGAAAATTATCTGCTCTGAATCTACAATTGCAAATCTTCCATTAAGACCTAATCCTGAGCAATCTCTTACTTCGGCAAATTTTGAAAACTCTTTTGCAATCTTAATATTTTCTTCCACTATTGGGGCGGCTATGCGTATAGTTACTCCTCTTTTCTTGGCTTTCTCAAATGCTGAAGCAAGAACCTCAAGTTTTCTGTTTATCCCTTCTGATGTCGTAACTAGTGTAATTGTTTCTTCAGCAGATCTAATCATCATATCAAGATGATTGTACATATTTTGCCTGCCTCTCAAGCTTCCAGATAAATCAGAAGGTTCAACGAATTTTACTCCGTTAGTAAACAATGAATTAAGTTCATCCAGAACTTCGTCACCCTTTAATTTTTCAAGCCTCTTGCTCTTTTCCTGGGCATTTACTACCAAATTTTTCTTTACCCTTTCCACTACTTCTCCAGGTTTTAAAGCAACAAATTTAATCGGCTTTCCTATTTTCATTATAATAAAACCTTTTTTCTCCAAAGATTCCAGAATGTCATATGTTCTGCTTCTTGGAACGTCAGAAATACTGCTTAGCTCTCCTGCAGTGGAAACCCCCCTTGAAAGAAGAGCTGTCCAAACTCTTGCCTCATATAAATTTAAATCAAAAATTTTTCTTAGCCTACTTAAAAATTCTTCTTTGACTATCATAATTTATATTTAATCACCATCTATTTTTATTATAAATGCTCGTAGTATTTAAATCTTTTTAATCTTATTATCCCTGATTAATTGCGAAAAAATATAGCAATATTTCTCTCTCTTATAGTAAATACAATTGCTCCTTCCGGAAATCTTGAGTTATTAAAGGTGATTTTCTTGAGATTCGTCCTCCCAATAAGAAATTTTTTATGGGCTTCAAACATTGAAGATAAATCTTTTTCACAGTAGATTTCAAGAGAAATAGTCTCTCCTTTTTTCATTCCAGCTTTTTTTCTTTCTGCCTGTATCTTTCTAGCCAGCTCTCTAGAAAATCCTTCTGCTTCAAGTTCAGGAGTTACCTTTGCATCCAGCCAGACAGAAATTTCTTTTCCTTTTTCAAAAGTTACTTTTTTTATGTTAAGCTGTCTTAAGATGATTTCTTCTAGTTCTTTTGAGAAAGATGTTCCTTTTACAACAGCTTTTGCAAGAGGCCAGCGCAATCCAATCTTAACTTTATCTCTTTCAGCAAGACCCATTTCTATAATTCTCAACAATGAAATAAAATCTTTTTCTAGCTTTGCATTTATCTTTCTAGTTTCAGGTTTTGGAAAGTAAGAAAGATGCACAGATTCTTCTTTAGTTATTTTTAATTTCTTCATATCCTGCCATATTTTTTCTGTTAGAAAAGGAGTTATTGGAGATAAAAGCCCGAGGATTCCTTCTCTTATTTCTGCAAGAAAAGGATATGTTTCATCAGACCTTTCTCTTATTATTTGAATGTATTTTTTGCTTAAATCATTGATTACAAAATCTTCTATTTTTTGCAATGCTTCTGAAAACTTGTATTTATTATAGCTTTCCAATACTTCATTTGAAAGAGAATTAAATTTTGAAAGAATCCACTTGTCCTCTATCTTTATCTTTCCAGAATTTTTTGGTAGTTGATTTATGAAGGAATTTATATTGTTTAAAACAATGAAAAAATTTACTATCTCTTCCATTTTTTTTTCATCAAATGCAAAATCTTCTCCTTTGGAGAATTTTGCAAAATAATAGCGCATATGGTCTCTCCCATACTTAGATATTATCTCAGATGGAGAAGTAATATTGCTCAAAGATTTTGACATTTTTACTTTTTTTATATCTGTTATCATTCCGTGCATCATAGAACTTTTAAAAGCTGTTTTTCCGAAATTTATTTCAGAGAGAATTAACTGCGAATTCCACCATCCTCTTATTTGATCTTTTCCTTCTATGTTTAAATCAGCAGGCCAGAATTTTTTGAAGTCTTCTTTATATGAAGGATAGCCTAAAGCTGCCCAACTAGACACTCCTGAATCAAACCATACATCAAGCACTTCTGGAATTCTTTTCAATATTTTTCCAGATTTGCTTTTAATAACAATCTCATCTATTGAAGGTTTATGAACATCTTTTATTTTTTTTCCAGATAGTTTTTCAAGCTCTTTAATGCTCCCTATTGTTATTATTTCTTTTTTTTCTTCATCACACCATATCGGGATAGGAGTTCCCCAATATCTTTGTCTTGAAATTGGCCAATCAGAAATTCCCTCAAGCCAGGCTTTCATGCGAAGTTTAACCCAAGAAGGAACCCAATTTATTTTTTCATTTTTTTCAAGAAGTTTTTTCTTTATTTTTGATATTCTAAAGAACCATTGCGGGAGCGAGAGCATTAAGAGAGGGGTTTTGTCTCTCCAGCATAGGGGATAATCATGTTCATATAACTTTTTTTGCACAAGAAATCCTTCTTTTTCTAAATCCGAGATTATTTCTTCGTTTGTATCTCGAACTTTTTTTCCAGAATATTTCCCAGCTTCTTTTGTAAAAATTCCGTTTATTTCTACAGGGGAAGGCATATCTAGATTGTACTGTTTTCCTACCTCATAGTCTTCTTTTCCATGGCTAGGAGCGCAATGAACAAGTCCTGTTCCTTCTTTTGTTGTAACATATCTGGATGAAAGAACTATTTCATATCCTTTCTTTATTTTCAAATTCAAATATTTTGAAATGGGTGAATCATATTTCCAGCCCTCCATATCTTTTCCTTTAAACTCTCTTAATACTCTAAAATTATCTTTAAATGAAGAGATTAATGTATCCTTAAGGTCTTTTGCAATTATCCACTTCTCTGATTTATTGTTTTCAATCTCTTGGTATATTACAGAAGGGTTTACCATGATTGCAGTATTTCCTGGAAGAGTCCAAGGAGTTGTTGTCCAGATTATAAGAAAAGTATTTTTTTTATCCTTCAGCGGAAATTTCACAAAAATAGATAAGTCTTTTTGCTTTTCATATATTATTTCATTATAAGCAACTGCTGTGGCACAACGCGAGCATACATGGACAGGATATTTTCCGAGATATAAAAGCCCTTTCTTCTCAGCTTCCTTGAAAGAATGCCAAATTGTTTCAATATATTTTTCTGAAAGAGTCAAATATGGATTTTTCCAGTCCATCCAGACTCCAAGGTTTGCAAATTCAGAGTTCATTATTTCTATATATTTAGTGGCAAAATTTCTGCACTTGTCAACAAACTTTTTCACACCATATTTTTCTATATCTTGCTTTGAAGTAGAGCCTATTTCTTTTTCGACCTGAAATTCTATCGGTACACCATGTGTGTCATAACCAGGTATATCAATGACATTTTTTCCCTGCATGCGCTGTGAGCGCATTGCAATATCTTTCAATATTTTATTAAGAGCTGTTCCTAAATGAATATAGCCTGTTGCATAAGGCGGACCATCCACCATATAGAATTTTTTTCCTTTTTGGTTTTTCTTTTTTGATTTTTCATAAATTTGGTTTTCTTTCCAGAATCCCAATACTTCTTTTTCGTATTCGGCTTTTTCCATATATTTATCTTATTTATATGCTTTTATAGTTTGCTAAAATTTTTCGCTTTTAGTCCATTTTGCATTGAAGCTTTTTATGTAAGACACTAAAGAAAATATCGATATAAAAAAACTTGCAAGAGAAACGTGATTCTTGCCAGTCAAGTAAAACCATATTCCAGAAATTATGAAAAATATTACTAGTACCTTAAACCATTTCCTGCCTTCAATGAGCTCTTCTCTTGCCATCCAAGAGACAATTAATCCCAAAGGTATACTCATTAATAATATAATTATTTCAACTAACATGTTAAATGATGCAATGCATTGTTTAAATCTTTTTCCATAGGTAGAATTCTTTACTTTAATTATTGTTTAGTTTTTTTCTTTTAAACGTACTGCTTGAAAAGATTTGAAGCATGTTGGTGAGCAACAATATCCATATTTTTGTCCGCATGGAATACAAATAATAGTGTATTTGTCACAAATCTTGTTTCTGCAATTTTTATATAAGTCGCAAGGGACATCGCATAATTCGCATTTTGTTATTGGGCTTTCTTTGCTGTTAACATTTGATTTTAACCGCTTGTCAAATACGAAGCAAGAGCCTTCCCATATTGTATCTTGAAACTCTTTGGCAAATGTTAAAATACCTCCTTCTAATTGTGCGACATCTTTGAAACCTTGTTCTTTAAAATATGCTGTTGCTTTTTCGCATCTAATACCTCCGGTGCAGTACATAACTATTTTTTTATCTTTTTTATCTTTCAATTGTTCTGCTATTTTTGAAAATTCCCTAAAAGTTTCAATATCTGGAGTTATTGCTCCCTTAAACTTTCCAATTTTGGATTCATAATTATTTCTAGCATCAAGAATAATTATTTCTTTTCCAATTTTGTTTTCGTCTTTATATAAATCTAAGAACTCTGCCGGAGATAAATATTCCCCTGTCCTGCGCAAATCAACATTTTTTCCAAAATTAACAATCTCTTTTTTTATTTTTATGATCATCTTCTTAAATGGGTGCTGCAGTCCTAAATCTTCTTTAAACTTAATATCTGATAATCTACTGTCTTTTCTGAGTAATTTTTTGTATTTTTCTGTTTGTTCTTTACTTCCTGAAATTGAGCCGTTTATTCCCTCATGCGCGATTAGAATTCTTCCTTTTATGCCAAGCTGTTTGCAAAGTAAGAGATTTTCTGCCCTAAACAAAACAGGATTTTTTATATAGGTATACTTGTAAAACAGCAAAATACTTATCTGTTCCATAATATTTTTTATCTCTTTTACCTTTAAATATTATGCTTAGTGTGCTTTTTCCAAACGCCCGGACCAGGATTTGAACCTGGGAATCCGTGAGGAAACGGGATTAGCAA
>JBBSYH010000039.1:21176-24423 GCA_038045365.1 Nanobdellota archaeon | reverse complement strand
CGCCTATTCCTTCTCCATTTACTGGCCCAAGTGAAATATCATGACTCTCATCATCAAAATATGATTTTACCGAGCGATTTACTCCACGTTCATCAAAACCTTCATAACCCATTCTATATTGTTGATTTCTAGAATGGTCAAAGAAAAAATCATTAGTGCCATAAGGCGGATTATAGGTAAATATTTGAAAACTAAAACGAGGAATAAATAAATTATCCCAACCTATAAAAATTGTATTAGTAATCCCATTAACTTTAGTGACATAAGCAATAATTTTATTTTTCTGATGAGCAATCAAATCGCGCGTTAATTGACCTTCTAAAGTGCGAGGCTCCCATTTAATATCAACACGCTCTTGCGCACGAAGCACATTTGTTGTCAAAAAAGTTGCTATCATGGCAGTTATTCCAGCAGATAATGCTTTGTTTTTCATGAATCTACTATCAAGTTACTACCTTATAAATCTTTTTGTGTATTATAAAGCAGGCAAGTTCAGACATTGCTTTAATGGAGGGCTATTTATTTCAGTGCATGCTCCTGTATTGCAATCCAAAAATCTTAAATTTCCAGAACCATCTTTACATGCCAAAGGATAGCAATAATTTTGAGTCATAACTCCTCCTCCGCAACCAAGTGCTCCTTTATACAAGCCAGGCGTAGGAGTTGATGCTCCACTGACAGCTCCCTTAACACCTTTAATGCACTGAATCTGTGAAGTACTTTCAGGAGTCATCTGGTACTGCCCTGCGCCAAACTGACAACTCCATGACCATGAACCACCAGGCCCTAATTGATTTCCCAAGAAGGTTCCTTCATAAACTTCAATACTGCCTTGATAAGTTGATCTGCATGCACCAGTATAATCGTCATATCCCGCATCTCTGCAAACTTTACTAGGTCGATAGTCTAAACCATCACTCCAATAAACATAAGTTCCTGACGTACTCTGTATTGCTCCAGAAGGAACACTAATCCATCCAATCAAAACTTCTCTGCCGATTTTCTTACAAGCAATAGCTTCGTTAAGAGTCATCTTGCTTAAAGTGACTTTCGTACAATCAACAGTAGCAGCAGTATCAACAACGAGTTCATCAGCACTATGACCCATTTTCGTCTCTGCATCTGTGACTGTTTTAGGTATTGTATTGAAATTTGCATTAAATGCCCACACAGCAAAAACTCCGGAAAATAACAATAACGCACTCAACAAAATCATCATGCGCTTCTTGGAAATTTGTACCTCTATTTTTGGCATATACAAACAAGTAAAGCAAAGCTTTTAAATTTATTGCAGTTAAGAACTTTGTCGTAACTTATTTACCAAAATATTCTTTCTTCGTTGCCATTTTCTGTTTTCCTAAAAACGATAGCACGCCAAATCTCTTATCCGGCTCTATGTGACTACAAATTAAAAGAATGTAGTCACATCATTTCTTTAGCATCTTTTTAAGAGCCTTATATTCCTTCATGAATAAATCAAGAGTCGGCTTTAGATTATGATTTTTTTCGTATTCCTGCAGAGACGCATAATATTCAGCTCGATTGGTAAAATCAATATTTATTGGAGGAAAACCATGCTTAATCAAGATATTGTTTAATAAAATCCTTCCTACTCTGCCGTTGCCATCTCGAAACGGATGAATATTCTCAAACTGGTTATGAATAACTGCCGCTAAAAGCAATGCCGGATATTTTGCCTTATGGGCATGATACCAATCAATGAGTTCATTCAAAAGGGCAATGACTCTTGATTGTGGAGCTCCCTCATGTACAACGTTGCCCATTCTACCCATCACAACAACCTCTTCTCTCGGCTTTCTAAAATTTCCTGCAAAATCTTTTGAGTTCTTAAAGACAATGCGATGAATTTTCTGCATCAATTCCAAAGAAATATGTTCTTTTGTTGTTCTAATAAAAGAAATAGCATCATTAACGCCGTAGGCTTCTGCAATATCTGATTTTGATTTTTTAGGCCATTTGTCCTCTTCTAAGACTTCTCTGACTTCTTTGCTGTTAAGTTCCGATCCTTCTATTGCATTAGTGTTATAGGTAAAGAGTTCAGAAAAAGCAATCCATTCTTTTTCAGATAAATGACTTATCTTGAAAGGTATTTTTTTCTCTAACTTCTTTATAAATAGAAGTTCCCTTTCAGAAATTCCTTTAACCAAGGGGTCTTTGATGATCTTGTATCTATTAATTTCCTCAAGAATAAGTGCTTTTGCTTTCTCTTCTCTTTCTTTCAAAAGGCCTTGATGCAAATCAGCTCCTAGATACCTCCTTATTTTGTGAACTTTAGTGCCCTCTCTAAATGAATGCCCTAGGTAATACAAAACTTTTTTTTTAGTCTTCCTTTTCTCTACATACATAAGAAGAGATATGTGACTACATATTTAAATCTTTCTACATTTTATGTCTACAGTTATCTTCGATTCATGGCGAAGAGAAGCGCACGCCAGGAATCGAACCTGGGAAAAGTCGGGCTGCAGCCAACCGCAGTACCACTGTGCCACGTGCGCACAATATTTCGTAGCACTGCTGGCTTTTAAAGATTTACTCTCTTCACAGATTAAATCTCAAGAATCTAGATAAAAAAAATAAAAAAAGAGCTAATTAAAGACCTTGCGCATGTTTATTGACTCGACTAATCTTTTTCATTACAAATTCTCTGATTTTTTCAGCTTCGTGGACATCTAAAGCAGGAATATACCCTTCTGCATGAGGACCGCCAGAATAACCAGCTGTCTGAATTAAAACACTGGAAAATCCGAATATTCTGGCAATTATTCCTCTATGTATATCTTCACAAATCTCTTTATCTCTTCCTCAATCATTTTCATAGAAGCAAGAGTCGCAGTGCGATCATGCTCCGAAGCATCAGGAACACTCCATTGCAGCACTTTCTTTGCAGGAAAAATTTCAGGAGAAACATTATCAGCCACAACAACAATCTTATCAGCCCAGTTTATCAAGCCCTCATCAACAAGGCGCGACCCATTATCCAGGGCTTTTATTCCTTTAGCATTTAGTATATCAATTACTTGTTTAGCCATGTGTAGATGCAAAAAATCAGTTCTCATCCCAGCGCTTTTTACTTCAATCTTTTTATTTTTGCAATAATGCAAAAACATTGCTTCAGCTACCTTGCTCCTAAACCTATTATACATGCATACAAATAATATTTTCATTTTTTTCTAACGCTCCTGACAGGATTTGAACACCTGAGCGAATACTTCGCGAAGGTCACCGC
>JBBSYH010000039.1:0-21076 GCA_038045365.1 Nanobdellota archaeon | reverse complement strand
AGAGCTGTGCTCTGCGTGTGCTTTCAAATCAGCACGCTCCTGACAGGATTTGAACACCTGAGCGAATACTTCGCGAAGGTCACCGCAGAGCTGTGCTCTGCGTGTGCTTTCAAATCAGCACGCTCCTGACAGGATTTGAACCTGTGACCCTCGGATTAGAAGTCCGATGCTCTATCCAGGCTGAGCTACAGGAGCACAAAACTCAAAAGATAAGGTTGTTATTTAAAAGCTTTTATCCTTGAACTCTATCTCTATTCTATCAATTTTCTTATCTTTGCCTGTCCTTTCATGATGTCCTTTTAAAAATCTGACAGTAAAGTAAAAAAGTAAAAGTGTAATAAATACCAATGCAGTCCTGGATAAAGTTCTTTTATTGCTCTCGGAAACTGCAAATGCACTTACTCCTTGGGAAGACAAAACAACATCCTGCTTTAATTCAACGATATTTTTCTCATTGTAAAAATTCATAAATAGCTCAAATTTTCCAAAAGCATTCTTAGGCAAATCAAAAAAAACTTGTTTCTCCTCTTCACTTTCAGACTTTAAGAAAAATTTCTCTTCCCCTTCATGAAGGGAGAGTCCGTCGCTGTCTTTAAGAATGTAAAAAAGGGAAATATCTTGATGATTCTTAGATAAGCTGATTATTTTGTACATAAATTTAAACTTTGTCCCTTCTCTTTCATATTTGTCAAACTCTACTTTAAAATCTTGAGTATCTTTCAATGTATTATTAAGAATTGAAAATCCAACTAAATCTGTATTTGAATTCCTTATAAAAGTTAAAAGTAATACAAATACCAACAACAAACCGAAAAAGCCCACTACCTCTGTTTTTCTCATATTCATACTTGATTTTATTTTTTATAAATCTTCCTTAGCAACCTATATAAATAAATATATTCTTTCTAAGGCATGGAAAAGCTGAAAATTACATTCTTAGGCACTGGAAATGCAATACCTACTGAAAAAAGAAACCATACCGGAATATTAATAAATTTTTTAAATGAGAGTATCCTTGTTGATTGTGGGGAAGGAATTCAAAGGCAGTTTAAAATAGCAGGAATAAGTCCTGCAAAACTTACTAAAATTTTAATAACTCATTGGCATGGAGATCACATACTTGGTCTTCCCGGCCTTTTCCAAACTCTTGCAATGTCTGGATACAACAAAACACTCAAAATTTACGGGCCACATGGGACTAAAAGATTCATCTCTCTGATTAAAGAACTTTTAATGAATATAAGAATTAACATCGAAGCAATAGAATTATCCGACAATGAAATTATAAAAGAAAAAAATTTTATAATAAACTCCTATTCCATGTCTCATGGAACCCCTTCCTTGGCATACTCAATAAAAATTCCAGATAGAATTCATCTTGAAAAAAACAAAATCAAAAAATTTGGGCTCCCAAATTCCTCTATTCTAGGTGAACTGCAAAGAGGAAAAGATATTGTATATAAAAATAAAAAAGTAAAGGCAAAATCTGTCACCTATACAGAAAAAGGAAAAAAGATTGCAATTATTCTTGATACTGCCATGAATAATAATGCATTTAAAACAGCAAAAGATGCAGATATATTAATAGCAGAATCTACATTTTCTTCAAAAGAAAAAGAAAAAGCAAGGGAATATTTGCATTTAACTGCTTCTCAAGCAGCAATAATAGCAAAAAAAGCAAAAGCAAAAAAACTCATTCTTACTCATATTTCCCAAAGATACGAGCACAATACTTCTATAATAGAGAAAGAAGCAAAAAAAATATTCAAAAATATATCAATTGCAAAAGATTTTAATGTTGTAACAGTATAACAAAAAAATAAATTAAAACATTTTCTCAAATAGTTAAAAAATTATTACTTTAAATTTGTAGAAGCTGGAGAAATAAATATTATTGTATCTCCCCTCAGAAAAGTTAATCCGATATTTTTCTTGGCTTCTCCATTCTGCATTTCTTTAGCATTATCTAAAACTATATTTATGTGTATATCAAATGCCAGCAAAGTCCCAACAAACTGCTTTTCTCCCTTTAACTGAATCAAAACTTCCTTGCCTTTTGAAGCATTAAGGAGATCAAGTGGCCTTTCAATTCCATTCACCATAATTGCCTTCATTTTTATTTATATTTAAACTTATCGGAACCATTGCAGTATACCCATCCAATAATTATTTAAACCTTTATTTTCCTCTAATTAACATGAATAAAGGAAGAAAAATAACTGGCGGAAAATACCACGCTCATAGAAAGAAAAAGCTTTATGAACGCTCAAAACAGGAAAAACATATAATTATAGGTGAAACAAAAAGAAAAAATATTAGAGTAAGGGGCGGAAATTACAAAACGGTTGTTTTAAAGGCAAATACCATAAATCTGACTATAAACGGCAAAACGCAAAAGGCAGAAATAAAAAACGTTGAAGAAACTCCCCAAAATAAGTTCTTCGCCAGACAAAACAGATTAATGAAGAGCGTAATCATTGAAACATCCTTGGGAAAAGCTAGAATAACGAATAGGCCTGGACAAGAAGGATGTATAAATGCCGTTCTTATTGAAAAAAAATAATTGTAAGCATAGAAAGATTTAAATAGGGTCCAAATAGTTAAATTTATAAATCTTTTCATTAATCCAATGAGCTATATAAAAAGATGTCCTGAATGCGGAAACATTAACTTGACTTATGACGATCATAAGGGGGAGATAATTTGCAATGAGTGTGGTCTTATCATAGAAGAAAAAATGGTTGATACTGGCCAGGATGTTGGAGGTCAGTTTGATAAGTCAGACAAGAAAGGCAGAGGCGGAGCTCCGATGTCTATACAAAAATTTGACAAAGGGCTTACTACAAATGTGGGGGAAATATCTGATATTTATCGTCTTGAGCCAGGACAAACAAGAAAATTTCTTCGTTTGAAAAAATGGCAGGAGCGTGTATCAACATCTATTGAAAGAAATCTCCGTCTCGCAATGTCAGAATTAAGAAGAGTGGCAAGCTTTCTTAATCTTCCTTCAGTAGTAAGGGACGAATCTTCTAGAGTATACAATTTTGTTCTGCAAAGAGGATTAGTAAGGGGAAGAAGCATGGAGTCTGTCATAGCAGCATGTATCTACGCAGCATGCCGTTCATATAACATTCCAAGAACTTTAGATGAAATAGCCACTGCATCAGATGTTGAAAGAAAAGAAATAGGAAGAACATATAGGTTTATAGTAAGAAAATTAAAAATAAAAATAACTCCGAGTTCTCCTAAGGACTATATTTCAAGATTTTCTTCTATACTTCATCTCTCTCCAAAATCAGAAAATGAAGCTCTTAAAATATTAAAAAAGGCAGATATATCGGAACTTACTTCTGGAAGGGGTCCTGCAGGAGTTGCCGCAGCAGCGCTTTACGTCGCAGCTTTAGTCAACGACGAAAAGAAAACACAGCGCGAAGTAGCAGACGTCGCAGGTATAACAGAAGTTACAATAAGAAACCGCTATAAAGAGCTTATCGAAAGGCTTGGCTTAGAAGAAAAACTTAAAGCAAAAGTAGCGGCAGCAGAAAAATCAAGCAAGTAGTTAAAAAACTTAAAATTCTCTCAAAAACAAAGGTTTAAAACTTTCCGCTTAATTCTATAAAAGTAGCGGGGATGCCAGAGTGGTCAAATGGGCGACGTTTAGGCCGTCGTAGCTTAGTGCTTACCTAGGTTCGAATCCTAGTCCCCGCATAAATCAAACATATCTATGCTGTAACTACATAATTACTACAAAATAGAAAGATTTAAATATGTCAAATTTTTAGCTAAAATATGAAAAACTCACTTTATGCTTTATGCGCATCCGCCCTTATATTATTAAATCCTGGATGCTCTACAACAATCTCTCCAGTATTCAGCAAAAAACAGCAGAAAAGCACAATAGTAACAAATTCTCTTCCAGAAATTAACCGAGGCCCTTATACAACTGATTGGAACATAAAAAGCAATGCTCTTACTCAAGTATCAAGCACAAATGAAGCCTTTAACTTGGAAAGTATTGTATCAGATAAAAGGCGCTTTTACGTTACTCCAAATACAGAAAAATCTAAAGATGAACTTGATTTTCTACTATTTGATGTTGCATCAACAACTCTAACAATCAATGACACTGATAAAAAAATTGGATATGAAACAGAAACTTTTTTTGTTCCTAATAAAATTAAAAAATCAGATGGAACAGATAAAAAAATTGTAGCTCTTAAAGTTGATGGCCCGCATGCAGTAAAAGCAAAGCGCGGAGATATAACCTTTGGAACAAATTTAACTGACTATGCAATTACAAAAATAAGCAATAAGGATATTCCATATTTAATAAAAACCTTCAATATTGCAGGAAAAGATTATTATGCTCCTTTCTTAGACACTAATCAAGGTAATCTTACAAACAATGAGCCAAATTTTGTTCTTATACCTGTATATGGTACAACTCGCAAGATAAATCCTGATGGAAGAATAGATTTAGAAAGCAATGCTGGAATTTACGCATTAAAAACACTTCATTCTTCAGAATACAATCAACGTAATAAAGATAGACTTGCTAGTGAAAATCGGATAAAAATGCTTGAACTGCAAAGATTATCTACAAATAGAACTACTTACTTGCCGCGCGGAAACGTTGATGAAATAAAATAAATATTTTATTCATCATACATTGAATTATCAATTTCTCCTCGGTTGTCTGTAACTTCATCTTTAATATCTTTATTTGAAGATATTTTATTTCCTTTTATTTTAGCATGATTAAGTTCTCTATAATAAGCAGATACCTTATTTTGATTCTCGTTGCTATATTTCCTTATAACTTCAAACAATGCACTATCATTTATGATAATATGACTTGTTTTACTCAAATGTCCTATTTTTTTATTCTCTACTTTTAGCTCGTAAATACCTTCACTAGCATTATATACTAAAAATAGTCCTGTCTCCTCTCCATCCTTCAAAATATTTGCTTTCTCTTTTTTTGTCAACTCCACATTCAACTCATATATCTTCTCATCAACAGCTTTATCTTGATCTCCATCCACATTACTTACTTTTCTCAAATAAGTTTCTGCAAGCACTCCTTTCAATCTGGCTTTAACCAATGCAACTTCTGCTTTATGGTGATTGTAAAATAGCTTTTCAAGTGCTTCCCCGAATTTTTCTCTAATGCTTTCAATTTCTTTTTCCACATTTGTCTCAACAGTTTCAACACCCTCTTTCTCGCTGTCTTTTATTATTTTTAACTCTCTCTCTTTTAAGTTATTTATTTCATTTACAGCTTCATCTTGCTCTAAAACTATCTTTCTTCCCTCAAGAACTTTTCTCTGTGCCTCATCAACTTCATATAAAGTTTTATTCTTGAGATATAAATTATTATTAGTAACTGCTTTGTTAATGCTTTGTTTGTCAAGCCAGCACTTTACTTTTGCATCGTCGCAATATCCTATTTCAACAAATCTTCCTGGATCAGTTGAACTTCCAGGATTATCAGTTGCGCATATTCTGGTTATTCCCCTATTATAATTCTCAGGCAAAATTCCTTCTTCAAATGCAGCTGTTGGATTAGTATTCGCAAGCAATGCTCCCACATCTGCTCTCCCGCTTATACACTCTTTCTCTGAAGTAATATCTTTCTGATTTATTTGATTTGAAGCATATTTATCTCTCAAATAATCAATAGCGAAACTTGACGAAACTTGCTTAAATCCGCATTCTTCCTCCCCGTTTATATCAACACAAAGCTCCTGGTATCCTTCAGGAGCAGTAAAGTCCTTTGTCTCACTTGCATACTCTCCTCTTCCTATAAATCCTGAAGCTACATGCAATACAGGAGAAGAATAATAATAAGAAGAATCAGGAGGGCTCTTTAAATAAACTCTGTAATGAACTCCCTCATCTTTTCCAGAGAAAATATGATAGTATACTTTATAATGCGAGCTTGCAGGTAATGTCGCACTGGTAAATTTAGTAGAGCTAAACCACGCATGGAACTGCGGCGGACTGTCTGGCTCAATCAAACTCTTAAAAGATGTAGGTGCTTTGGCAGATATAAACGCTTTGCAAAATGGAGTTCCTGCTTCTTCAATTGAACGTATTCTAAAAGCTTTCAAAGAATTCACAGCATAATTATTTGTGAAATAATTAATGCTCTTCTGTGTGTTTTGCCATGCTCCCATTACAGTAAGATACTCTCCTCCTCCGCGAGTTCCTTGTCCGCCTTCATAAGCTGCCTCCACAAGCTTAGGCAATATTACATTCGCGACAGGAGATACTTGTCTCCAGAAAAATTCACACATATAAACTGAATAAATTTGATCACATATTCCTACTGTTCTACCAGTCTTTAAACTTTCCTGCAAACAATCTCTATGAGCATTCAATATTGAAACATATCCTTCAATTCCAGCATGTATTCCAGTAAGGCACATTGGTATTGCAATTTTCTCCTTTACATTTGGTAAACACAATAAAGTGCTTCCAACAATGCCTGTCTGTATAACATCTGCAACAGGATAAAGTCCTCCAAAATCACATCTAGAACTTGGACATATAACCGGATCACACACATTAAACATTAAATGACAGTCCTTAGGATTCATAAAATCTTGGCATTGCATGCTTGGAACTCCAACAGAAGGTTTTCCCACAACATATCTTTCTCCATTAACTCTCACAACCTTATTCCCATATTGCTCTGCTGCTTCAGTTAAAGCTCTTACTGCAGAATCAACTAATTTCCTTGCTTTACTTTCACTCAATCCTGCAAAATTCCCTAGTGGCTGTCCAGTATTTAAGTTTATTAGCTGGCATTTATCATCTCCAAGTCCTTCTTGGAATCTTTCATAACCATCTTTCCCAACATTGCAAAGATAAAAACTTGAAACTCTTCCAGAAGCCTCAAATGCTCCTCTTCCGCCAAATACTGGCAAATCCTGTTTTGTAGCAACATACCATCCTTCTATAGTATCAATTGGAACAATCGCAGGCATTCCTTTATATGGCTCATTCTCATAATACTTAACTTCTGCATTCAAATACCTATTGTTATACACAACATTTTTTTCATATACAATTGTCCCAATCCCATAAACCGAATTAAATTTCGCAACATCTTTTCCCCCTATTTCTTCTATAACCTCCCCATTATTATCTAACTTCAAGATTTTCTCTGTCCTAAATTCTCCATTTGGCAGTCTCTTTAATCCATGAATATAATTTCCCCCTTCAAAACTTCCAATTCCTGTCTTAGTTACAGCAGTTACAGGAATAGTGGAACTATGTGTAATTCCTTCCCCGAATTTTTCTCTTACATCAGAAGGAAGTTTTTCAATTCCAACCACATCAGCTACTAATTTTTTTTGACCAGTTGCATAAACTAAAGTTGGTGCAGCATATCCTTTATTTTGAAGTTCTCTTGCATTATCAACTTGTTTTCTTAATTGAACATTTTCATCAATTTTCTCTGATGTTTTCTTTAATTCGCCTTCTAATCTCTCCTTTCCTACTTTACCCAATCCATCTTTTGTCCTCAAATATAAATCATACTGTTTAATTTGGTCATAGCTATATTCATTCTTCCTATATCCTTCTTCACTTATTATACTCTTCAAAGGAACAAGATTTCCATCTTTATCAGGCACTTTTTCATCTCCTTTGTTTCTTAACAGCTCTTTAGCATATGCACTTGCAGCACTCTCTCTGTTAACACTGCTTCCTCCAAGAATTCCTTCATTCCTAGTTAAGGGACCTTCTATTCTCTTGATATCGCTATTCACTCCTTTAATACCTTCAGAATAAGTCTTCACATCTTTATTAATCTTGTCTGCTTCTCCCAAATAACATGCATTTAATGTTGGATACTCTCCTCTTGCCACAAGTTTCGCGCATTGTGCACTCCATCCATTTTCTCCCCTCATTATCTCTTGTCTTGCAATCCCTTCTCCATGCAGTCCTGTCAAAAATGTCTTTGCCTGTAAAACTGCAGAAGTTGCAAAGCATGCTCCCTTTAACCCTGAAACAACATTTCCAAGATTTTTGGATATTGATTCCCACTTTTCTATGCTCTTATTTAAATTTCCAATCATTTCTTTTGCTTTATCAGGAGAAAGTTTTATTGCTCTTTTCTCTATTCCTATCTTCACACTTATATTGACTTCTGTATCTGTTCTTCTTGCAATAGGAACAATTCTTATTTTTGCAATCTCTTCTAAATTTATTCGCTCAAGCACTACACTCTGCCCGCATATTTCTTTTCCTTCTTTCAGTTTCAAGATATGTACTTCTCTCTTTTCATCAGCCCCTCTTCTTGAGCAATATGCAGTTACTTTAACTTCCTCAGCATCAATGTTATCAATTCTCATTCTTCCTAATCTCCCTGCTGTAGAAGGTATATTGTTTTCTTTCCTATATTCAATTGTTGTAATGGTTCTTGAATCTCCTATGGTAAATTCAGCGCCTGCTTTTTTCTTCGGCTCATATATATCCACAACTCGTATTGTCCTATATTTATTATCCACATAAACTACATTTCCTGCAAATGTAGAATCCTGCTTATAAAGCAAATTTATTTCTCTTTTATAAACGCTGACCATTTCAGATTCAGGATAATTTTCAATGAACTTATTCATTAAAAGAATTCTTTTTTTATTTTTTCCATAATCTTTAGATAGTTTTATTGCAGAAATTAATGCTTTTTCACCAGCGCTTTCTTCTTCTAAGGTTCCTCTCTGTTTTTCAGCAGGATAATTCTCTGCAACTTTTTCATATTCCTCAATTGCTGCATTAAAAGCGTTTTCAATTCCAGCACTATATTGTCTGTCTGAAACATTTTCTTCACCTTCTTTAACACTTTCTTTTCCAATTTCTTTAAGCCTGAGATTTATTATCTCCCTGCTTCCGCAATATATTGAAACATTTCCTGTATGGCTATCTTTATCAGGCTCTATTTTTCTGACAATACATTTTCCATTTAATAATTTGCTTCCTTCATAAACTTCTACAACATCAATTCCCTTGTCATCTCCTATTTCAAGTTTTGCTTTTTTTTCAGCAGCAACATAGCCATCGTAATACACTTCTAGCCCTGCCTGGCAGTAAAAGCCAGGAAGATAGATTTCCCCTGCTCTATTTCTTTCTGCTCTGACACTGCTTACTTTCCTGTCTCCTCTATAAACTGAAACATCTGCAGAATCAGGATTTGCATTTTCAAGCCTCAAAAAATATCTTCCATTCCAAAAGCTCTGTCTTTCTTTTTCGCTATCCCATTCATCATCACTTTGCTCTCTTAGCAAAAATTCAGCTCTTCCAATACCTAAAGCATTTCCAGAATCATATTCTATCTTTCCTGTCAGAGTGACATTTACAAATTCAGGAAGTTCGCTTTCCTTTCCATTTTTCTTTAACAATACAACTGCATATCCTACATTATTTATTATTGGACTTCCGAGAAGCTTGTCTCTGGTCTTTAATGCCGCTCTTGCAGGATGAAATCCAGTTCCTACAACTTCTTTAGGATAATTTCCTTTGAATCTTATATAATTAATTTCTTTTACGTCAATTAATGGATTAATTTTCAAAGCGTCAATCTGGCAAAATACCGGAACATTTTGCTCTGCAAGCAAGTCGCTTCTAACTACTGCTGGCTGGCATCCTGCAGGAGCAATTTGCAGCACAAAATCCTGGCGTGACCTGCAACTTTCTTTGTCATTTACTATAGGCCAATAAGTGCCTAAATCAGATCTGCTGTAGTATGTTTGAAAGTTTGGCTGATATCTGGCAGGATTCGCATAACTTGTACTGCTCCCAACTCCGCTGAATTCACTTACTGCTTCTGCGAAAGCAAAACTAAATAAAATTAGAAAAAATAGAGCAATTATTTTCCACTTCATGCAAAATCTATTTCAACCCCCATTTTTTCAAATGATTCATAATTATACTGAAGTTGCTCAAGAGAATTCGGTTTTGGCATTACTCCTACTCTTAATTTTATCTTTCCATTTTCAAGTTCAGATTCCAAAATATAATGCTCTTCGCTTCCTCCCGCTACTAAGGCATTTTCTATCTTTGTTTCAGGAAGCTCTATATCATAGCATTTCTCTTTTATTCCTCCAAAAATACCTAAAAATCCAGATTTTCTAACATCAACGCATTTTGTGCTTTTGCTCTTTGGTATAACTATGCCTGAACTGCCATAAACATGCACACTTATATTATAACTGCCTTCTGAAATTCTTATTTTATTTGATTCTGGAAGTGCAATGCTCTTAGTTTCTTCTCCTGAAAACGTTACAATTGTATTTTTCTCTATTTTCTCTCCTCCTGCTTCAACTTCTACTTCAACCTCATATTCTCTCTGCAATATTACTTTTGCTTCCTTTTCTTTATTGCTCGAAAATACTTGCCTTTTCTCGCTGAAATTTTCAGCTCTTACTTCAACATAACCATTTACACATGATGGAACATTTCCTAAAATCCTGCCTCCACTGCTTTTTCCAACACTGCATATTTGGTCAAAACATGAATAGCTTACATCTCCATCTACTTCTTTCAATTCTTCGTCATAAATTCTTACATCTATTTCTTGAGTTGCGAACTCGCAAATATCAGATTCTATATTTTCTTCTATTTCCGAAAATACTGCCTCTCTTGGAACATTATTTTCTATTATAACTCCAACCGGAAATTGGAATAATTCATCTCCGCTATGTATTTGTATTAAAACTGGAAAACTTAAATCATAAACAAAATGATATGGTGCATAACAAAATCCTAAAGTTCCAAGCCCATTTTGATTTCCGATAGGATTAGCTATCATAATTTCTCCATCAGCCCCAGTAATTTCAATTTTGGTAGGCCACTCTTTTGAATAAATAAAATTAACAGGCTCGCTTACATCCTTATCTACAACAAAATAAGAATTTCCTTCTTTTAAATCGTAATAATCTCCTTTCATTTTTAAGAATGCTATGTTTGCTTCAAGTCCTTCTTTTATTTGTTCTGAAACTTCTCTGCTTTTCCATACTTTGGAATTGCATGATGCCTCGACTCCATCAACAGGAGCATATAATCTTAACACATCAACAGAATAATTCTCAAGAAAAGCCTCATTCTTTTGCTTATCATAAATTTCTCTTGCTATTTCATAAAATTTTCCAAGTTTGCTTTTTATAATCACTTTATGTTCTCTTTTTGAAACAACATTTTCCTCCTTTTCAGCTTTTAGCTCTGAATCAACAAAAACTCTGACTTCATTATTCTCTAAGAAAACTTTAGTCTTTGCTCCAGATGTTTCTATCGAAAACCCTTTTTCATAAAAAGAATTAAAATCACAATCATCAATTCTTTCTTCCACGTACCTAGCAATATCTCTTTCAATACTTTCTTCAGTAGGTACCTGTTCTTTTATTATGCCATTTGCTGAAACATAATACCAATAAGGAACAGGAAAACCTAAAAAGTTCAATTGCGAAGAAAATGGTGCATGCTCACTCCCAGGCAAATATTCGGGAGTATAAATATGCCCTCCCTGGCTCCCAGCAATATCAATGGCTGCTCTTACCTTGTCTTCTATACAAGAAGAATAATAGCTAAAAACAGAATCAAAATCCGTCCCTTCTTTAGAAGGAGTTGAATTATATTTTACTGCAATATAAACCAGCACACCAGCAACAATTATCAAAGCCATAATGATAAAAATACTCATTTGGCCCTTATTATCACTCATCTTTTCCTCCTTTTCCAACTTGTTTCTTAATCAACTCAACAATTGCAGTATTAATATCAGCTTTTATTATTTCCTTAAACTTTTGCCAAAGCTTCTCATCTTCAATTAGGAGCAAATATTTTTTCATACCTCTTTCTTTCCTTAAAAACTCTAACTTTCCAACTATAAAAACCTTTCTTATTAACTAACTTACTAAGTAACTAAGTAAAATGGTCCCACCCAGAGTCGAACTGGGACCCCATCCACGTCAAAGATGTATCATGACCGCTAGACTATGGGACCTTAAGAATTATTATTTCCTTTGTTTTTAACTATTGCGTATTTTCAAAACAAAAGCTTTTTTAACGTCTTTATTCCTTTCTCGGCTATGCCTCCATAGCTCAGTCGGTTAGAGCATCAGTTTTGTAAACTGAGGGTCGAGGGTTCGATTCCCTCTGGAGGCTTTGAAAAAATTCAAGAAAGCATTTCTTATTCATCAACAAAACTAGCTTTTCCGCCTGTAACAAGAATTTTTGCAACTTCAGAATCAAGATTTACAAGTTGTCCTGAATTGAAAGGCCCAATTATGTTTCCGGACATGTCAACAAATTGCTCTACGTTTTGTACAAATAAAATCATTTTATTTCTGTCTTTTTCAGCTATTTCTTTTTCTCCATTCATTATTCGTAACAGTTCCCTGTCTCCTTCCCCAAATGCAGCAACAAGCTTCTCAAAAGCCTGTTTCTCAAAAGAAAGCATATTTTCATAATCTCTCTTCATTATTCCTGTTTCAGCAGCAACAAAAACAAGATTAAGGAGTTTTCTTTTCCTTCTTAATATCAATTCTTTAAATAAAGCAATCGAATTTTCAAGTTGTTTTTTCGATTTCGCAACTGAATCAGCAAAAAGATTGTCTTCTTTCACAGAATGATCCTTCTTTTCACTTAAATAATCAGAAACCTCTTTAACAAAATTTTTAGGAAGTTGCTGTAATGTCTCGCTGTACTTCTCCTTTCTCAAAATCTCATATAGATCATTATAAGACAACATTAAGAATTAAGTTTTTAGTAGTTTATAAAAATGATTATACTAAAAAACAATTGCTTCGCAAAAATTCAGTAAATTAATTTAAAAACTATGGTTTCCTTAAATAGTTTATGAAAAAAAGATACAAATATCATAATATCTACATTTTTAGGCACGGACAAACCACATTTAACAGAGACAAAAAATTCACTGGTTTTCTAGATCCAACTTTGACAAAACTGGGAATGAAACAAGCAAAAACTATCGCGAAAAAACTAAAAAATAAGAAATTCCAGCTGGCTTTCCAAACTCGCTTAAAACGTTCAAAACAAACTTTAAAAGAAGTTCTAAAATATCATCCAGAATGCAAAAAAACAATAATTGATAACAGAATGATAGAAAGAAATTATGGTTCTTTAAATGGTTCAAGCCATGATTCATTTATAAAAAAATATGGAATAAGGGAATATAATTCTATTCATAGGGGCTTTTTCAAAGGGCCCCCTAATGGAGAATCTTTCTCAGACGTAGAAAAAAGAGTCAAATCATTCATCAGGTATTTAATTCCTTTAATGAAAAAAAATAAAGTAAATGTGGTCATATCTGCTCATGGCAACTCAATACGTCTTTTCAGAAAAATTATGGAAAAAGCACAAATAAGCTCGGTCTGCCAATGGTTCATCCCGTATGATAAAGTCTTTGTTTATAAAATTTAAATATAAAATCGCTTAATCATCTTTATAAACTTTAGTTCTCATCCACAACTATGTTTGAAGCATTTAAGAAAAAAATTATGTCCTGGATAAAACCAGATGAAAAGAAACCGAAAAAACTAGCTGCAGCACGAAAAAAAATAAAGGAAAAAAAGCAAAAAAAAGCAGAAACCTTAACAAAACAAGAAAAAGAAAACTTCCAGGAAGCAGAGCAAATTCTCAAAGAAGCAGAAACTCCTATTAAGGAAGAAGAATCGCCTGTTTCGTCTAACTTTTTCACCAAATTAATAAAAAAAATTACAACTTCCAAGCTTTCTCAAGATGAATTCAATGATTCTTTCCAGGATTTAGAAATAACTCTTCTTGAAAACAATGTGGCTCTTGAAGCAGTTGATAAAATTAAAGAAAGTCTATCAAAAGACCTTGTAAATCAGCAATTAAAAAAGACAGAAGCTCCTGCCAGAATTTTACAGGCTCTTAAAGAGTCCATTATTTCTTTACTAATCGAACCACCCCCTCTTTTTGCTCAAATAAAAAATTCCAGTATGCCTTATGTAATTCTTTTCTTCGGTATCAATGGAACAGGAAAAACAACATCAATAGCGAAATTAGCGCATTTGCTTAAAAAAAACAATATTTCGTGCGTCTTAGCTGCGGCAGACACTTTTCGAGCAGCATCAATAGAACAGCTAAAAATTCATGCAGAAGCTATAAAAATTCCGATGATAAATAAACAATATGGCTCAGACCCAGCATCAGTAGCATTTGACGCAATTTCTTACGCAAAAAAGCACGCAATTCAAGCAGTATTAATAGATACAGCAGGAAGAATGTATACTAAAGAAAATCTCTTAAAAGAAATGGAGAAAATAGTTCGTATTTCAAAGCCTAATCTAAAGCTTTTCGTCGGTGAATCCATAACAGGAAATGATGCAATTGAACAGGCAAAAACATTTAATAACTTCATAGGAATTGATGGAATTATTCTAACAAAAGCAGATATTGATGAAAAAGCAGGAACAATCCTTTCTGTCTCTTATGTAACAAAAAAGCCAATTTATTTTCTAGGCACTGGTCAAAGCTACGATGACCTAACTTCTTTCACCAAAAAAACCGTATTAAAAAATCTTGGATTAGAATAAAAAGAACAATCCAAAAACTTTAATACCTTTCTTCTGTTCCATATTTTATGCTGGAAAAACTATCATCTGTCTTAAAGAAAACAACAGACAAAATAGCTAATGCTATATTTCTTGACAAAAATCTTGTTGATTCTATAGTAAAAGACCTTCAAAGAGCTCTAATAGAAGCAGATGTAAATGTCTCGCTTGTCCTTGAAATAACCAAAAAAATCAAGCAAGCAGCTTTAGATGAACGAATCAAGGGAATAGAAAAAAAAGAGCACATTATAAAACTCCTTCATGATGAACTTGTAGCTCTCCTAGGTGAAAAACGCGAAATTAAGCTTCAAAAAAACAATACGTTTCTGTTAATTGGACTCTATGGAAACGGAAAAACCACAACAATTTCAAAATTAGCTTCATATTATTTCAAAAGAGGAAATAAAGTCTGTGCAATCTCGCTCGATATTCACCGCCCTGCGGCACAAGAACAGCTAAAACAGCTCTGTGATAAACTTAACATTCCTGCGTTTATTGATACAAAAGAAAAAGACCCTAAAAAGCTCTGGAAAAAATACGAAAAAGAACTGAAAAACTATAATCTAATTATAATAGATACTGCGGGAAGAGACGCTCTTTCTTCTGACTTAATCAAAGAAATAAAAAATATTTCAAAATTCACAAAACCAACAGAAACTTTCCTCGTCATGTCTGCTGATGTTGGCCAGACAGCTAAAAAACAGGCGCAGGCATTCAAAGAGGCATGCTCAATCACTGGAGTAATAATAACAAAAATGGATTCTACTGCAAAAGCAGGAGGTGCTCTTACTGCTTGTGCAGAAGTCAAAGCCCCTGTTATCTTTATAGGCACTGGTGAAAAACCTCAAGACTTAGAAACATTTGATCCTGAATCCTTCCTCTCTCGCTTGTTAGGAATGGGCGACTTAAAATCTCTGATAGAAAAAATTCATTCTGTCATTAACAAAGATAAAATAGAAGAACAGCAAAAGCGCCTTCAAGAAGGCAAATTCACTCTCCGCGATTTGCAAGCTCAATTAGAATCAATGGAATCTATGGGAAGTATGGATAAATTACTGGGTATGATTCCCGGACTAGGAAAAGTAAAAGACAAAATATCCAGCAATCAGCTTGAAACACAGCAAGAAAAAGTCAAGCGTTGGAAACACGCAATTAATTCCATGACAAAAGAAGAAATAGAAAATCCGGAAATCTTAGAAAAACAAACATCTCGCCTTCAAAGAATTGCTAAGGGTTCTGGCACAGCTACTTCAGATATTCGCGCCCTAATAAAACAATACAAAATGCTAAAAGAAATTATCAGTTCTCAATCATCCTTGAAAGAGATAGGTTCTGGTTCTTTAGACCAAAAAACTATGATGAAATTAGCTAAAAAATTCGCAAAGAAAATAAAATTTTAAAATGTCTTATCTACATCATTCAATGAAGTACAAAATATTGCTCACATTATTCTCTTTATGTTTAATCAGTTCTTTAATCCTGTCTTTTCCTTCTCAAACAAATAATTTTCTTTGTAGTGAAGAGTTCGGCTGTGGAAAAGTGCAAAATTCTCCATATTCATACACTCTTAATGTGAAAAACAGCAATTATGGCATAATAATATTTGCACTTTTAATAATTTTAACACTGAGTCATATAAAAAACCCAACTATTGATAAAAAAAGAATTATCCATATTTCAATAATCATAGGATTTTTCATTGCTATTTATTTTCTTTTTTTGCAAGAATTTGTGATTAAAGCATATTGTACTTATTGTCTTATAGTCGACGTATCTTTAATAATCTCCATGGTAATAATCTTAAAAAAATGGAAAAAATCATAGCTAAAGGTGCAGAAGCTCTAATAATTAGAAAAAATTCATCAATCTTAAAAGATAGAATAAAAAAATCTTATCGTCTGCAAATTTTAGATAATAAACTTCGAAGGCAAAGAACAAAAAAAGAAGCTAGGCTCTTGCAAAAATCATCTTCTTTAATCCCTGTCCCAAAACTTCTCAAACCATTAAAAGAAGATTCCTTTTCTTTAGAATTAGAGTTTATTAAAGGGAAAAAACTTTCAGATTTTCTTGACGCACTTTCAAACTCAACTGAAATTTGCACATCAATAGGAAAAAACATAGCGAAACTTCATGATATAGGAATTATCCATGGAGATTTAACAACTTCCAATATGATTCTTTCAAAAGACAAAGTCTATTTTATAGACTTTGGCTTAGGCTTTGAATCGCATGAAACAGAGCATAAAGCAGTTGATTTGCACGTTCTAAAAGAAGCCCTAGATGCAAGGCATTTTGAAAATGCTAAAAAATTCTGGCTTTCAATACTTGAAGGCTACAAATCATCTAAGTTTTCCCTTTCTGTCCTAAAACGCCTTGAAAAAGTCAGCTCAAGAGGCAGATACAAAGTGCAATATTAAAAAAACAAATTCCCACATTATAAAACTTGCTTTAAATGACTATAATCTTTATATACTAAACGAATCTGAAAAAAATATGGTAAAGGGTGAAGATGAAAAAAATTCTGAAGAGACAAAACTTACAGATATTCCTGGAATAGGTCCTGGCATTGCAACAAAGCTCGGAGCTGCCGGAATATATGATTTAATGGGGCTGGCTGTAATGAGTCCGTCTGCTTTGTCCGAACTTGCTGGAATAGGAGAAGCAGTAGCAAGAAAAGCAATTCAAGCCGCAAGAAGTATGATGAAGCTTGGTTTTGTCGATGGAATTGAATTTGCAAAAAAAAGAGAAGATGTACTTTACATTAGCACAGGTTCACAGAATCTAAATATACTTCTGGGAGGAAAGGGGATTGAAACAAAAGCGCTTACAGAAGCCTATGGATCTTTTGGTTCTGGAAAAACTCAAATAGGCTTGAATCTGGCTGTAAATGTACAACTAAACAAAGAACAAGGAGGAGCAAATGGGAAAGCAGTGTTTATTGACACAGAAGGCACATTCAGACCTGAAAGAATAAGACAAATTGCAGATGCATTAGGAGCTAATTCCGAAAAAGTGCTTAAAAACATACTTATTGCTAGAGCTTTTAATTCAGACCATCAGATTTTGCTAATTGATAAAATAGGAGAAATGATAAAAAATGGTGAGCCAATTCGATTAATAATCATTGATTCATTAACTGCGCATTTCAGGGCAGAATTTTCTGGAAGAGGCCAACTTGCAGATCGCCAGCAAAAACTTAACCGCTATTTGCACGATTTAATGAAAATAGCAGAACAATACAATCTTGCTATCTATGTAACAAATCAAGTAATGGCAAATCCAAGTATGATGTTTGGAGATCCAACAACTCCTATCGGCGGGCATATTGTCGCGCATGCATCAACATATCGCTTATATTTGCGACGTGGAAAAGCAGGGAGTAGAGTTGCAAAACTCATAGACTCTCCAAATCTTCCTGATAACGAAACAATTTTCTTCTTAACTGAAAAAGGAATAAGGGACGAAGAAGGATAAACAAAATATGCCTCTACGAGGATTTGAACCTCGGTCACAGCCTCCGCAAGGCTGTATTCTATCCGGACTAAACTATAGAGGCTTTGAATTCTAAGAAAGAAGACTTTAAAGGCTTTGGGTTCTAGAAATATTTTTCAATCTCCTAATTGCAAAGCATTATTAACTTCCTATTTTCTTAAAGCATTATGAAAATTATCGCTGATTTACAAATTCATAGCAGATTCGCAAGAGCAACTTCAAAGAACATTACTCTGGAGAATTTAAGTACTTCGTTTTTGTTTAGATGATATGATAAAACTATTATCTCGCGAAGAAATCAGAGAAAAATACGCCGGAGCAGCGAGATGGTATGATGTATGGACGGCACTACTCGAAGCAATGCTGTTAGGGGGACTGCGGAGGAGGCTCTTGTGTCATGCACAGGGTAATGTATTAGAAGTTGGTATAGGAACAGGGTTGAATTTGAAACATTATCCGCAAAAGTGTGAAATTACAGGATTAGATTATACGCCTGAAATGCTGGAAAAAGCGAAGGAACGAGCTGAGCGATTGGGAAGGAAAGTGAATTTTATACAGGGAGATGCGCAACGTTTGCCTTTCAAAGCGAGGAGCTTTGATACTGTTGTTGATACATTCTGCTTGTGCACGTATCCTAATGCAATGAAGGTGTTATATGAAATGAAACGTGTGTGTAAGCGTGATGGACACATTTTATTGTTAGAGCATGGAAAGAGCAGCAGCGCGCTTATAGAGAACCTGCAGCGCTGGCGCGCTGAGAAGCATTATCAGAGCATTGGATGCCGTTTGCTGCTAAATCATGAGGCCTTGGTAAAGAAAGCAGGATTTAAGATTGTTACGAGTGAGCGGAGATTTTTTGGGATTTTTTATGTAATAAAGGCAAAGAATTAATAAGTACGTATTTCTTTCGTAAATTATGAGAATTATTGCAGATTTACAAATTCATAGCCGTTTTGCCCGTGCGACATCAAAGAACATTACTCTGGAGAATTTAGAAAAGTATGCTAGAATTAAAGGAATTGATTTGCTGGGAACAGGAGATTTCCAGCATCCATCTTGGAATAAAGAAATTAAAGAACAATTAAAAGAGGATAAAAATGGAATTCTTTGGAGCAAAACAGGATTTCCATTTCTCTGGCAGACAGAAGTAAGCTTGATGTTTTCACAAGGAGGAAAAAGAAGAGCCGTGCATTTGCTTATTTTTGCACCAAATGGAGATATTGCAGATAAGATAATTATTTATTTAGGAAGCAAGGGCAGGCTCGACTATGACGGAAGACCAATTTTTGGAATTTCATGCAAACAGTTAGTGAAAGAATTGAAAGAAATTAACGACAGAATTGAAATAATTCCCGCACATTGTATGACTCCCTGGTTCGGTATCTTCGGAAGCGATTCTGGATTTGATAGTTTAGAAGAATGCTTTGATGAACAAACTAAACATATTTATGCTATTGAAAGTGGAATGTCAGCTGATCCAGCAATGCTCTGGCGTTTAAAGGAAAAAGTTAATATTGTTTCATTCAGTGATGCTCATAGTTTCTGGCCCTGGCGTTTAGGAAGAGAAGCAACTATTTTTGATGTTCCTGAATTAAGTTTTGTTACACTACAAACTGCGATTAGGACAGGACAAGGAATTACAGGAACAATCGAGACTCCACCAGAATATGGGAAGTATCATTGGGATGGGCATCGAAATTGCGATTTTTCCTGCTCTCCTGCTGAAACTAAAAAGCTGGAAGATAAATGCCCAATATGTAAAAAAGGATTAACTATTGGAGTTGAAAATAGAATTGGTGTGATTGCAAAGGAAAAAGAAGGATACAATCCGGAGAATGCAAAAATGTTTTACAAATTATTGCCTTTGCACGAACTTATTGCGCTTTATCTAAATACGAAAGTTGAAGGAATAAAAACATGGAAGCTGTATAATGAACTAATTGAGAAATTTGATAATGAATTTAGAATTTTGTTGAATTTGAAGAGAGAGGAAATGATAAAAGAAGAAATTAACGAGAATCTTGTTGAATTAATCTTATTAAGCCGTGAAGGAAAATTAAACGTTAAACCTGGATTTGATGGGGAATATGGAAAAGTCTTGATGCCTGAAATATCTGAAAGAAGTGCGAAGATGAATGTAGGGGAGCAGAGAAAGCTGTTTTAGTATTTAGTTATAAATCATTCAAACAGAAAATCAATGCTACTAGACAATTCCTTTGGGATTGTGTTTGTTGCGCAGTGAATGCTGCCTCCGTTTGCGCAGTTTGCTTCAAAAGGAATGCCAGCAATATTAATGTCGTATGAACGAAGTGTTTTTATGAAATCAGAGTTTTTTGAGGTGTTTACGAAGGCATGAAGCTGTTTTTTGTCATCTTCTATAATTAAAGTATTGCAAGGCCATGATGGATTAGTATAATCATTGTAAATTGGCTTTATGTTTAAGTTTGTTCTTTCTGAAAATGCATGAATTGGCTCTTTGTTTGTCTGATAATATATTTCATCTATAAAGCAGAGGTTTTTTTGAGGTATTGGAAGAAGCACCATGTCAATGTGATGACGCAGAAATTGGTTTAGTTCAAGGTTAAGTGGGGCAGAATGTGAAAATGTGACTTGTAGAGTTTTTTTAGAATTTTGTATCTATATTCTTCTGACTCGCGCTCTCCTTTATCATTGACAGATAGTTCTGAGCATGTTAATGTGAAGTTTGGGCGTGTTAGGACATAACCGCCGTCTGCATAATTTCCGAATCTCTTTCTTTCGTATATATTATCTTTGTAAATTGTGAAAGTGTCTCTTGGCCATTTGGCAGAAACTATTTGATAAGGAAATCCGCTTGAAGCCACTGCTTCTATAAGCATTTCTCTTTCTTTTAGCATTTCCAGCTCTTCTTTAGAATCTCCCAGTGTTTCTGGCTTGAATTGACCTATGATAATTGTATCCATAGAAAGAGCGTTATTTTGTGTTATTTAAACTTTTCTGGA
>JBBSYH010000038.1:0-29789 GCA_038045365.1 Nanobdellota archaeon | reverse complement strand
ATCAGCGTTTTCAAGGATCTCACACTTCCAGGAGCCCAGTTACGATTGCAAGTTCTCATGGCTGGAGATTTATCAGTCATGCCTCCGATGGTAGCGCACACCATGATTTTTTTGGAAGACTCTATTTTAGTTAATCTGGTTCCGGGAAACCGCGATCATGACAAGTTCGGGCAGCACACTGTACCATATCTTCTTGTAAAGCCTGAAGAAACACAAGCATTCATTGACAAGCACAAGGCAGAACTATCAAAATGACCAAGAGTCGTATTATTCAAGAAGACATCAGAGAAATAGCTAATGAACTCAAAGAAGTAGCATCACGTCTCAACAACAAAACAGTTTTCATATCAGGAGGAGCTGGCTTTTTAGGGCGCTATCTCGTCGCAACACTTGATTATCTAAACAGAAATGTTCTTGTTCATCCTTGTAAAGTAATTGTTGCTGATACATTCATCAGCGGTCAGCGCGATGCAATTCCCAAAAGCGAGCACATTTCTCTTTTGCAGCAAGATGTCTCTAAGCCATTTAGAATTGATGGTAAAATAGATTTTATTCTCCATGCAGCAAGTATAGCTTCACCTATTTTTTATAATAAATTCAGGATGGAAACTATAGATGTGGGTGTTCTAGGAACAAGAAACCTTCTTGATTTAGCGAGAGAAAAGAATGTAGAAAGTTTTCTCTTTTTCAGTTCAAGTGAAGTATATGGCAATCCTGATCTCGCGCATATTCCAACAAAAGAAGACTATAACGGCAATGTTTCCTGTATCGGCCCGCGCGCTTGCTACGATGAGCCAAAACGTATTGGTGAAACACTCTGCATGACTTACGCAGAAATTCATAATCTTCCAGTAAAGATTGTCCGCCCTTTCAACATTTTTGGTCCAGGTATGCGTCTTGATGATGGCCGTGTTGTTTCAAACTTTGTGGTTTCAGCAATGAAAGGTGAAAAAATACCAATTTATGGTGATGGATTAAATACACGTACATTTTGCTACATTTCAGATGCTATTACTGCTTTTTTTCTAGTTCTCTTCTCTGATCAGAATCGCGAGGTCTTTAACGTAGGCTCAGATGAACAAGAACTTTCCATGAAGCACTTTGCAGATATTGTCATAGGTCTAGTGCAGAACGATAAAGCACGCGCTCATCTTGTTGAAGGCGCAAATGTAATGTATCAGCAGAATGTCGACCCACAGCGACGCTGTCCTGACCTTACAAAAATTAGGACAAAATTAGGGTATAGACCCAAAATTAGTCTTATATCGGGCTTGCGCCGTTTTATTATCTGGGCGCGAGAAGAAACAGAGCGTCAGAGTCATGGTTATGGACCTCAAAAAGCTTGTCGTATCTGTGCAAATCCTGCGCTCCTGCCTATCGTGTCGCTTGGTGAATCCCCACTTGCAAATAATCTTCTTACTGCAGACAACAAAAATATTGCTGAATTCTATCCACTTGAAATGGTATACTGTCCAACTTGTCATCTCTGCCAACTCTCATATGTTGCTCCTCCAGAAAAAATGTTTAAGCATTATGTCTATGTTACCTCAACAACAGAGACTTTCAAACACCATTTTCACGAATTAGCACACACTCTTATTGAACAATTTAATCTTAATAAGAAATCTCTTGTAGTAGATATCGGAAGCAATGACGGTTTACTACTTAATTATCTTAGAGAGAGCGGTGTTCGAATCATAGGTATTGAACCAGCAGAAAACATTGTGGAAATTGCGCGCAAGAACGGCATTGACACTATTTGCGATTTCTTTACTGAATCAACAGTGAATGATATTTTTCGCATCAAAGGCAAAGCAGATGTCATTACAGCAAACAATGTTTTTGCCCACATTAATAATATTAAAGATGTGGTAAAAAATGTTAAGTTGCTTCTTAAAGATAATGGTGTTTTTTGCATCGAAGTGCAGTATTTACTAGATACTATTCAGAAACTTACTTTTGACAATATTTATCACGAACATCTTTCCTATTATAGTCTCCTTGCACTTGATGAGTTTTTCAAGCGTAATGACATGGAAATTTTTTATGTGCAACAAGTAGCTTCTCACGGAGGTTCGCTACGCGTTTATGTACATCATAAAGGTGCAATTCACACTATTCAACCAATAGTTGCAGAGATAATAGCTCGTGAGCGTCAAGCAGGACTCGATCGCTACGAAACGTATCAAAGTTTTGCACAAGAAGTATATGCTATCCGCACAAGATTTAAGAATTTTATTAATGCAGTGCGCTCTCAAGGCAAGCGCATAGTTGGCTACGGCGCTCCAGCAAAAGCTACAACATTTCTTAATTTCTGCGGCATAGATAAAAACAGCATTGAGTATATCATCGAGGATAATGCATTAAAGCATGGAATGATTGTTCCTGGAGTGAACATCCCCATTGTCAGTCGAGAACATCTAGAACGAGATAGGCCAGATTATATTGCTGTTCTCGCTTGGAATTTTGCTGATGAAATTATGCGCAACAACGAGCAGCAAAAGAAGCGAGGCATCAAGTTTGTTTTGCCTCATCCTGAACCAAAGATTCTTTAGTTTCCACATTAAGAAAAATAGCTGTTATTGATAGAAGTCCTTAATGCTTTTAGCCACATACTCAATTTGTTGTTGTGTGAGTTCAGGATACACAGGAAGCGATAGTATTTCTTGTGCTTGCATCTCAGCGATAGGAAAACTTCCTTTTTGATAACCAAGCCATCGTGCTGCTTCCTGAAGGTGAATTGGAATTGGATAATGGACTTTGGTTTTGATATCTTTTCTGTCAAGGTACGTTTGAAGCTCATCACGCTTTTCAGCACGTATGATAAAAGTATGATATGATGCTTGCTCATACTCTTTGTCTTGAGGAGTATTCACTACAGAAGAAAGTTCGCGTCGGTAGTAATCAGCTATAGTTCTTCGCTTTTCATTCCAAGCATTAACATATTGCAATTGAGTGTTTAAAATTGCTGCATGAATTTCATCAAGTCGGCTGTTGTATCCAAAAAACTCCACTTCATCACGATTTTTGAGTCCGTGGTTGCGCAATTTAGAAATAAAATCACGGAGATTTTTATTATTCGTAGTGATGAACCCGCCATCACCTAAAGTATGCAATGTTTTTAAAGGGTGAGCACTGAAACACCCAATAGTACCAAGTGATCCAGTTAATTTTCCATGATAGCAGGCACCAATAGACTGCGCAGCATCTTCTATAACATACAAACCATGCTTCTCTACAATATTCATAATTTCATTCATTGCTGCAGGTCTTCCTGTCAAGTGTACAGGCATAATTGCTTTTGTTCTTGGAGTGATAGCTGTCTCAATCAAATCCGGATTAATATTATAATCATCTCGCACATCAACAAAAACTGGTCGCGCTCCAGTTTCTACTATTGCGCCTGCGGTAGCGATAAATGAATTTGGAGCAGTAATTACTTCATCGCCACTTCCAACGTCAAGAGCCCTAAGTGAAAGTCTTAATGCATCTGTGCCATTTGCAACTCCAATCGCATAATCTGTTTTACAATATGAAGCAATCGCACGCTCAAACTTACTTACTTCTTCTCCTAGAATATAGTTTCCTTCTTGGAGTGTGCGGTACACAGCAGGCAAAATTTCATGTTTAAAAATATTATACTGGCCTGCAATATTAACATACGGAACAGATTGTTTTATCATCGGTAAAAAGAACGAATACTTTCTACAACGTAATTTTTTTGCTCGGCGCGTAAGTATGGATGTACAGGAAGTGAGATAATTTTTTCTGCTTGTTGTTCAGTAACTGGAAAATCTCCTTTCTTATATCCTAGATTGCTGGCAGCAGGTTGCAAGTGGAGAGGGATAGGATAGTGCACTCTTGCTTCAATTCCTGCATTTTGTAGATACTTCAAAAGCTCATCGCGTCGTTCTGCCTGTATGACATAAATGTGAAATACTTCTCGCACATGTTTCAGTCGAGTTGGAATAGTTATTTGAGAAATATCACATAGCTCTTGGTCATAAAAAAAGGCATTAGTAATACGTTGGTTTGTAAGAGTAACAGTATCATTAATAAGGTGATTACCAACTAATGCCTGCAATGAAGCAATTCGTAAATTGTTTCCATATCGCGTCCAAGTGTCGCGGTCTTTCAAACCTTGATTTCGCAACTCTCGTAATGTTTTATCAATCATATAATCATTGGTGATAATCATGCCTGCATCACCCCACACATTTAGATTTTTTAAAGGATGAAAGCTAAATCCTCCTGCAATCCCGAAATTACCGACGTGCTTTTCTTTGATGTAGCAATCAATAGACTGCGCAGCATCTTCTATAACATACAAATCATGCTTCTCTGCAATATTCATAATTTCATTCATTGCTGCAGGTCTTCCTGTCAAGTGTACAGGCATAATTGCTTTTGTTCTTGGAGTGATAGCTGTCTCAATCAAATCCGGATTAATATTATAATCATCTCGCACATCAACAAAAACTGGTCGCGCTCCAACACCAACTATAGCATTGACAGTTGCAAAAAAAGTATTCGGCGTTGTAATTACTTCATCTCCATATCCTACTTCACATGCTTGAAGACTCAAGTAAAGTGCAGCTGTTCCTGATGAAACTCCAATCGCATATCGCGCATTCGCAAGATTAGCAAATTGCTCTTCAAATCTATCAACTTCTTTTCCTAAAGTAAAATCGCCTCGTTTCACTAAGCGTTTCAAATCTTTAAGTATAGTATTAGGATTTTTGAATTGTTCTTCAAGATAGGAATACGGTACTTTCATATAAGCCCCATCATTATTTGATTTAAAAAGATTTATATGGGGAGAAATAATAGTTAAATTATTGTAGTGCAAGTTCTTTCATACGTCTAATATTATGGTACAAGGGATTAGTAAGAGCATTCTGAATCAATCCATTTTGATACGCAGTAACTAGGCTTTGGATTGCAACATCAATCGATGAGCACGGCTTGAATCCCAACTGGTCACGTATCTTATTAGAATTAATATGGTATGATCGTGGATCTTTTATGGGTACGTATTCGATACGTGTATTCAGCACATTTTTTTGCACTTTTTCAGCAAGCTCTTTTACTGTGTAGTTTTCATATCCTGCATTGAATGTTTGATGATATATTTTCTCACGTGGAGCATGAAGCACTAGGTTATAGATTGAAACCATGTCATCCATAGCAATATTCGGACGAAGTTGATCGCCACCTTCAACACGGATAACTCTTCGTTCAAGCGCATGTGCAGTAAGGATGTTAACTACTAAATCTAGACGGAGGCGGGGCGCATACCCGCACACAGTAGCTGGACGAATAGTGACATACTCCAAATCCGGAGCAGTTTCCACAAGAATATTTTCACACTCTAGCTTATATTTAGAATAATCAGTCAAAGGATCTGCTGGAGTCGTTTCTACAACATTTGGCTCTGACTTCACGCCATAAATGCTTGAAGAGCTAGCATAAATGAATCTGGCTTCAGAATTCTGACGCGCAGCATCAAGGACATTGAAAAATGCATCGCGATTAATAGATTTTCCCAAGTTAGGATCAAGATCAAAACTAGGATCATTGGAAATACACGCTAAGTGAATTAATGCATCGTGATTTTTTGTCGCGTCAAACAATACATCTCGATTTCTGATGTCTCCTTTGACTTTGCGCAATCGCGGGTGTTCTTTAAGAGTATCACCATACCAAAACGTATCATACACACTCACATCTTTGCCTTGTGCAAGTAAGTAAGGTACAAGAGCGCTTCCCACATATCCTGCTCCACCAGTTACGAATATTCTTGAAAAATTAGCCATGTTTAAATGTGCAAGTATTCTTTTATAAGGATTTTGCTGTTCTAATAATTATATTAATTATTTAAGAAGAGTAGTAATTAATTTGTAGAGTGTTCCAGGATGTATTGTTTGATTTCCTATTGTAGTTACAGCAAGGGCTCCTGCAGCATTCCCAACAAACCCAACAAGATCCATGGGTTGATTTCTAGCAACAATTGGAGCAGTAAGAGAAAGGTATGCATCTCCAGCACCCATTGTGTCAACAATATGCTGAGAAAATACTGGAATAGAATGATATCCTTCTTCAGATGAATAAACAAGTGACCCTTTATGGCCTTCTGTAATAGCTATCTTTTTATATTCTCCAAGTCGTAAAATTTCATCACAGACAGTTCTAAGCGGTTGAAATCTATTTTGCACTGCTAGGCGCGCTTCTGCATGATCAATACAAACATAATTCGCTTTAGGATATTTATGAATAGTGTTAAATCCTGTGTTCGCACTATTTGTTTGCGCATTCACAGCAAGGAATCTCCCTTGTTCACTCAAAAAGTTAACAATGCGCCGCGTTATAAATCCATGACCATAATCTGAAATAACAACTAAATCAGAATCTTTTACAACAGGCTTAAGTTCCTCAATAATTTTTTCTTCAAGTACAGTATCAATCAAAGTATCGTTTAAGAAATATTGTCCAAATAGTTTTTTATAGGAAACTGAATCAACGCCACGACGCTTTTTAATGGTTGGGCGATCATCAGCATAGACTATATGGGGTGTAACATTTGAACGAAGATTTTTGATAAGGAAATTATTATCTTCGTTGCTCTTACTTCCGAACATACTAAAAAGTTCAACTTCTTTGCAGAATCCTGCTATGTTGTTTGCAGTTGCAACAGATCCTCCTCCAAATCGTTCTTCTCTCAAAAATTGATATGGGATGATATTCTCTTTTGGAGACTTACCCATCGAATTGCAATAATGGTATTCATCAATAATTGATTCTCCAACAACGACAGTTCGCATGGATGCTAAATCTTTAAGACATTCATGGATATAATCACTAGTATAGCGTGTCTTAAATAATTTAAGAAAATCCCGTGCTTCTTTAGAATATAAGGTAAATGAATCATTATTATTAATTAACGAACTTGAGCTAAAAGTTATGCCGTGAGTAAAATACATTTTCCCCCCAACCGATTGAATTGCATCAATTTCAAGTTTAATCTTGCCAGTTTCATCTTGAAGTTTAGAAAATTCTTCTCCTTTTGCGTACACATCAGGACGTAAGCGTTGAATAATCTCAACTGCAGTTCGATGTGGATTAATCGCCACATAATCAACACATTGAAGGGCTCCTAGCGATTCGGCACGGAGCTCTTCTCCAATAACTGGTCGACCAGGGCCGCGCTCCACATGTTCATCTTTAGTAACAGTAGCGATTAATATATCGCCTTGTTTTCTTGCACATGAAAGATATTGAATATGGCCTGGATGAACACCGCCATCAAACACACCATGGCAGAGAACAACACTTTTTCCTTCTTTCTTAAGATTTTGAACAATTGATTCTAAATCATCAAGCGTCTTAATTTTGTCATTGATATTCTCATTTTCAATAATCATCAAATCAAATCAAGCATAAGGTTTATAATTTTTATTGTTGTGTTGTTAGTTTATATGATTTCTAATTTATATTTTCATGCTTAGAAATTATAGAATTAAGGTTGTAAATATTCACTCATAATGTATTTGTAACCATTGTTTAGTAACATCAATAGGAAGGTTTAAATAGCAGGTTTTTCTTTAAAATATATGAAAAATAATTACAAAATAGGAAAGGGCATTGGAACCGCACTTGCAGTTGGACTCGCATCATACTTAACTTTTAAAGGAGCAGATTCTTTTTTCAGATGGAATTACAATCAAACAATTAAGAAACTTGAGAAAGAGTCATCTGAAGCAATTAAGCTTTCAGAATACGGTGCTTCTGTTTATGAAGAAGCAAAAAAAGATTCATCTATCATAAACAATACTATAGAGCAATTATTAAATGATCAATTTATAGGGAATAGAAACAAGGAATTTATAAGCAACAGACTGGAAAATATAAGAACTGATTTAAAAAAACACAGATTGCTTTTTTAGTCTAAAAAGTTGATTTTATAAAGATGAATATCTATTTTTATTTATGAAAACAAGAGGGCAAAGAGATATTGCTGCATTTGGAGCAGGTTGTTTCTGGAGTATTCAGTATATTTTCTCAGATACAAATGGGGTAATTGAAACAGCAGCAGGATATATGGGAGGAGATGAGAAAAAATATCCAAATCCTAGCTATGAACAAGTATGCGCAAACAAAACGAGATATGCAGAAATTGTACAAGTTATTTACAATCCAAAAAGAGTCAGCTATGAACAATTACTCGATATCTTCTGGCAAAATCATGATCCTACAACTCCAAACAGGCAGGGCCCTGACTTTGGAACTCAGTATCGCTCAGTCATATTTTACCACAATACTGAACAAAAAAATAAAGCAGAAAAATCACTGGAAAAATTTCAGGAAAAAATAGAAAAGAAAATAGTAACTCAAATAGCTCCAGCTTCTGCTTTTTACAAAGCAGAGGAACATCATCAGGATTACGTAAAAAAACACGGAGAAAAAGCATGTCATTTCTACAAACCTATTAACTTATGATTAGCAATTTAAATAAATTTATAAATACCAAAAAGTTAATTATATGATGATTAAAAAAGAATTAATTATTGCATTATCTATTTTATTATTTACTGCCTCTGTTTCTGCTTTAGATACTCCAATAACTGTTCAGCATGAAGCAGAACGCTCTATAACAGTTAATGTTCTTGATGCAAAAAGTCTTGATGCAATCTATAGCTATGAAAATAACACTGACTCAACAGGAAAGCTGGCCTTTACATATCCTGCCCCATCTAAAAAAGAGATTTCATTGTACATAATCGTAAGAAAATCCGGCAGTATTGTAAAAGCTAAGCAATTCGATGGAAAATTTTCAGGAGATAATATTTACATCGACCTTCTGGAAGCAGTCCAGCCAATAGCAGTTGTAAATAATACTCAGCCTTTGGCAGAAAATATAACACAAAATATAACACAAAATATTGTACAAAATATAACGGAAACTCCTGCACAAGATATAGCTGTAGAAACAAAAAATGTAAGTGAAACTAATAAAAGTGCAGGAAAGCAAAAAGAGAAAAAATTTAACATCAGTATAAAAAAGGAATATTATTATATAATAGGGGCAATTATATTACTAATCGCTATTTTCTTTTTGTTTAAAAGATTTGCCCCTAAAATAAAAGATTACCTGACTAGACCTAAAGAGATAGTTGTGAAGAAACTGAGTGAAAAGTATAGCGATAAAGAAATAGAAGGAGCAGAAAGAAGGTTAAGAGATGCAGAAGCAGAAATAACTAAAATAAAAAGTAAAAGATTAAGATTTACAGAAGCAGAAAGAAACTTTGAAAAAGCAAGAAAAGATTTTGATAAAGCTAAAAGAGAATTTATTTAAATTTTCTTAATTTTGTAGCCTTCTTCAGTATCCTCAACTAAATATCCTTTTTCTAAAATTCTCTGCCTTATGATGTCTGCTTCTGCCCAGAGCTTTGCTTTTCTTAATCTCTCTCTTGCATCTATAAGCTTCTGAACTTCAGTAGGAACAATAACTAATTTTTCTTTCATTTCTTTCACTCCTAATCCAAGAACTTCATCAAAGCATTCTAACACCTCAATTTTCTTTTTCGTATCAAAAGTGCTATCATCAACTGTCTTCAAAAAAACTTGCAATGCTTCTGGAATATTAATATCCTCATTAATAGCTCTCTGAAATTTTGATTCATACTCTTTACTCTTATCAACTCCTCTATGTCCAACTTTTTTTAGTTCAATAATTTTATGTTTTAAATGTTCTAAAGCAGCTTTTGCCGCGTCAAGTTGCTCAAACGAAAATGTGAGTGGTTTTCTATAATGTGTTTGCAGGCAGAGATAGCGGAAATGCTGTGGAGAATATTTTAGTTTTGTTATATCTTCTAAAGTTAAAATACTTCCTAATGATTTTGACATTTTTCCTTCTTTCATTGTAATCATACCAGTATGCATCCAATAATTTACAAATTTTTTTCCTGTTGCTGCTTCACTCTGTGCAATTTCATTAGTATGGTGTGGAAATAGCAGGTCACTTCCGCCTGTGTGAATATCAAAATGCTCTCCAAGATATTTTATGCTCATCGCACTGCATTCAATATGCCATCCTGGTCTGCCTTTTCCTATCGCTGTCTCCCAAAAAACATCTCCATCTTCAGAATTATAAAATTTCCAGAGTGCAAAATCCTGTGGTTTGTTTTTATCATATTCATCTGCGCGCACTCTTGCTTTCACTTTCTTTATTTTACTAAGATGCACCAATTTTCCATAATCTTTAAATTTTTCAATTGAGAAATAAATGCCATCATCCGTCTTATATGCCGCTTTCTTTTTCAAAAGTTTTTGAATTAATGCAGTCATATCTTCAATACTCTCAGTTGCCCTGACAATGCTGGATGGTTTGAGAATATTCAGCTCATCAAGATTTTCTAAGAATATTTTTTCATATTTTTGTGTAAGTTCTTGCAGAGCAATTCCTTCTTTTTTGCTTCCTATTATTGTTTTATCATCGACATCAGTAATATTCATAACATGATTTACTTTGTAAGAATTATATAACAATATTCTTTTAAGAAAATCATTAAATAAGGTAGTTCTTAAGTTTCCAATGTGCTGATACCAATAAACAGTCGGCCCGCATGTATACATGCCAACATGACCTTTTTTTATGGGTTTAAATTCTTCTTTCTTGCGCGTCAATGAATTATACAGCAGCAGCTTTTCCATATTTTAATAACGAAGCCTCCTTTCATAATCTTTATGATTCATCCATTCTAGAATAATTGATACTATACAAAATTGCTGGTTTTCTATGGAATAAAGAAGTCTCCATGCATCAGGCAGGTTGTATTTCCAAAGATTTTTTATATGATAGGACTTTTCATACTCCTGGGGAATTTGTCTTTTTGGAATTTGAATACCACAGAACGCATTTTGCTCGATGTCTTCAAATGCTCTTAAAAGGAGCTTATAAAGTTCAACGTTATCTAATTTTGTTTTTTCAAATGCTTTTTTAACTTGTTCATCAGCAAAACGAATATTGGATTTAATTTCCATTGCGTCTCCAGAAGAGATGTTTGTACTTATAAAACTCTCTCGCTTCTTTTGGATAGTAAATCCATCCTATCTTACCTTCAGCATCAATAGAAATTTTATTTGAATAAAGCAGATAATCAATTATGACGCAAAAAGTCTGATACATCATTTTCTTTGGGAGATGCTCCCACAACTCGCGCTTTTTAAACTCTCCATCGTGTTCCTTGATAAATTTTTCGACCATCAAAACAGTGTCAAGGCGCGGAAATCGTAATATGTTTTTTTCAGATATTTTAGGTGATTGTTTCATGTTGTATCAAATGATACAACAATATTTAAATCTTTTGAATATTAAAAAATTAAAACCATCTTTCTCTATTCACTTGTTGCATTAATTTGTCGTTTTTGCTGGATAAAACAACTTGGGCGAAATACGGCTCTGCAAGTTTCTTAAGTGCTGATTGGTAAAGAAAAACATATCTATCATCACGCGCTTTTTCTTGCAATCCTTCATATTCTTTTCTATGGCAAACAATTTCAGAAACAGCAAGAAACACATCTCTATTAAATTTTCCATCAACAAAAAACCATGAAAAAGGATAATCAGCAATTCCATTATAAAAATGCTCTGCATGAATCAGTTCATGGTTTTCAATAACATTCTCTACAATAACTCCTAATCCTCTGGCCAATTTTGCCTGCGCTGGTTCTTGACTAAAACAGCTCTCTTCATAAACATACAATTCGCTTCTTGTTCCATGTCCAATCGGCGCATTTTTTAATGAAATAGTATCAGCAAAAGGAACTAATTTATTATTGATACGTTCAGGCGTATATGAAAAAAGCTCTTGAAGCTCCTTGATAGTATCAGAAGTCGCAAGTTTTTTGGCAACATAATGTCTTCCATCTAATTGAGCAAGCCATCTCTCACGCAATCTTGGATCGTGATATGCTTCAAGAAAAGAAGTTTTATAAAAATTCTTGTATGCTAAAAACCCTGCTGCCGCAATAAAGCCAGTAGCGATTGCCATATTCTTAAGCATTTTTCTCCGTGAAGTCTTGCTAATTGCTTTCTCTAATTCTCTTTGCTTTTTTCTTGATTGTTCTGACATGTTTATGCAATTTATCCTTCAGCTAAAACAAACAGATTGCAAACTGATTTGCATAGCTCATTTTAAACTCCCAATAAATTCTTGAATATCTTTGTTTAGTTCGTTTATATTTTGATATTTCTGCCTTTGCATTTCAATAAATTGCTTTATTTTAGAAGAGTATTTTCCTTCTTTGTCTAAAATATTACATTTTCCATTATCTCTTGCAATCCGAGAACCAACATTATCCCCTTTTCCATTATTAAACGATATTACTCTAGCATTTCCATTATTCCTTGCAATATTAGAACCAACCCAATTTCCTTTTAAATCATTAAACGATATTATCCCAGCATTTCCATCATATGCAATCCCAGAACCAACCCAATTTCCTTCCATATTATCAAAGAATATTGCTCCAGCATTTCCGTTATTTCTTGCAATATTAGAACCAACATAATCTCCTTTTACATTACTAATCTTTAATGTATCTACATATTTACAAGCAAAAAGCAAATAAGGAAATTCTCTTCCATTTAGGTCAATTTCAAGTGTTGTTTCTTTATTTAACTTATGATTCTTTTCTGTTAATAGAGATAATAAACCACCTATATAAGCTCCTCTTGTTCTCTGATTTTTGGATTCTTCAAATGACAAAGCAGTTGTTAAATTACTGATATCCTGAACATCGTAATCTCCTGCCCTTTTGCTTATTTGGTCGTATAATTTTAGTCTGAATTCATGGATTTCCCAATACCAATCATCTGGAATAGTAATCTCACTTTCTAATTCTCTATTCAATTTAATTAGCCTTTCAAGAGTGCTTTCCTTTACTATTTTTATCTCTCTCGGCGCATTAATGCCTTTTAGTTTGTCAAATGGATTCATTTTAAGCTCCCAATAAATTCTTCTATATTTTCGTTTAATTCTTCTCTATTTTGATATTTCTGCCTTTGTTTCTGAATAAATTGCTCTATTTGTAAAGAGTATTTTCCTTTTCTATCTAAAATATTGTATTTTCCTTTATAACTTGCAATCTCAGAACCAACCCAATTTCCTTTTACATTATCAAACGATATTACTCCAGCATTTCCATTATCAATTGCAATCCCAGAACCAACCCAATTTCCTTTTACATTATTAAACGATATTACTCCAGCATTTCCATTACTTGCAATCCAAGAACCAACCCAATCTCCTTCTATATTATTAAACGATATTACTCCAGCATTTCCATTACTTGCAATCCCAAAACCAACATCATTTCCTTCTATATTATCAAACGATACTACCTCAGCATTTCCATTATATTCTGCAATCCAAGAACCAACATCATTTCCTTTTACATTATCAAATGATATTATCCTAGCATTTCCTTTATAACTTGCAATCAAAGAACCAACTCTATCTCCTTTTACATTACTAATCTTTAATGTATCTACATATTTACAAGCAAAAAGCAAATAAGGAAATTCTCTTCCATTTAGGTCAATTTCAAGTGTTGTTTCTTTATTTAACTTATGATTCTTTTCTGTTAATAGAGATAATAAACCACCTATATAAGCTCCTCTTGTTCTCTGATTTTTGGATTCTTCAAATGACAAAGCAGTTGTTAAATTACTGATATCCTGAACATCGTAATCTCCTGCCCTTTTGCTTATTTGGTCGTATAATTTTAGTCTGAATTCATGGATTTCCCAATACCAATCATCTGGAATAGTAATCTCACTTTCTAATTCTCTATTCAATTTAATTAATCTTTCAAGAGGACTTTCTTCTACTACTTTTATTTCTCTTGGAGGGAGAATGCCTTTTAGTTTGTCAAATGGGTTTGCGTAGAGCATACTTCTCTGAAAAATAAGGGTTATTTAAATGCTTTCAAAAACCTCTTAATATTAAAAGAAATCAAGATAAATTTGGAGATGGAAGCTTGATATATCTTGCGAAAAAATATATTAAAACTCCTCTGGAAAGATTGTTAAATAAAAATAAAGATTAGTTTAATTTCAGAAGACCATCCTACTTTAAATACCCTCATTTCCATCTTCTTTAGCTTGTAAACAATTACACTTGTTCGAGAAAGGGTTGCTCTGCAAACTTCTTTCTCACTCTACAGAGCACATTAAACATGGAAGCATTTAAGAAATTAGGATTATCAGAAGAATTACTGAAAGCAGTGTCTGACGCTCGCTTTACTGAGCCGACAGAAATACAGGAAAAAGCAATACCTCTGGCGCTCGCAGGTAAAGATGTTATAGGAAGTGCCGCAACAGGCTCAGGAAAAACGCTCGCATTTGGCGCAAGCATTATTCAGTATCTTCCTAGGAAAAAAGGCGTCCAAGCACTTGTTTTAACTCCGACACGCGAACTTGCAGAGCAAGTCGGTAAGAGTTTAAGAGCATTTTCAAAGTATAAGCCATTAGAGGTAGCTATCGTTTATGGAGGAGTTTCAATGGGTCCGCAGGTTGTCGCTTTAGAAACAGCAGATACAGTTGTCGGAACACCCGGGCGCATTTTGGATCATTTACGGCAAGGCACATTCAAGCTTGACAAGATTAAAGTTCTTGTTCTAGACGAAGCAGATAGAATGTTGGATATGGGTTTCATTGAAGATGTGGAAGCAATTATTTCACAATGTTCAAAAAATCGCCAGACATTTTTGTTTTCGGCAACAATTACGCCAGACATAACAATCATGGCTAAAAAATACACGAGAAATTCAGAGATAGTGAGCGCTGAAAATTATGTAGATCCCTCACTTTTACAGCAAGTTTATTATGATGCTCCTCAAAACTCAAAGTTTTCTATTCTTGTCCATCTCCTAAAAAATGAGGATGTCGAGCTCGTCATGGTATTTTGCAACACGCGCAGAAATACAGATTTTGTCGCGCACAATCTCAAAAGAGGAGGCATCGATGCAACAGCTATTCATGGTGGTTTAACGCAGGCGCGCCGTAATAAAATTATGGAAAATTTTCGCAAAGGTCATGTTGTTGTGCTTGTCTGCACAGATGTAGCAGCAAGAGGCTTAGATATTAAAGGAATTTCGCATGTCTACAATTATGACATTCCTCCAACAAGCAAAGAATACATTCATCGTATTGGCAGAACAGCAAGAGCAGGCAAAGAAGGAAAAGCAATCAATATTGTCTCGCCAAGAGATTACGAAAATTTTCGCAGTGTCCTTAAAGATGACTCGCTAAAAATAACGCAGGAAAAAATACCTGATAATTTAAAGCCTTTAATAATTAGTCTGCAATATGAAAAAAATTCAGATCATGGCAGAAGCAGACGTGAAAGTTTTGGCAGACCGCGCAATTTTGGAAGCGGAAGTGGGCGTGGCAGAAGATTTGGTGGTGAGCGACGCGCGTTTGGTCAGAGTCGATTTGGACAAGGAGCGCAAAGTGCGGAGAGACGACCGCGGTTTGAAGGCAGGGGAGGCAGACCTCACGATGGAAGAAGCGATTTTAAAAGGCCAGGATTTGTAGAAAATAAATTTAGAGAAGAAAATCCGCATGGGCCAAGAAGATTTTCTGATAAAAGAAGGAATAATAGAACAGATAGCAGAAGGAATGATAATAGAACTGATAACAGAAGGCATGATAATAGAAGATACAATAGCAGAAGATAGCAAAGAAACATTTAAATCCTCTTAATAATCATAAAACCAATGACAACACCGACTACTAAAGACGTGGAAAGAAAAGAAATAGAAAAATCTCATTTTCAGCTCACAGATCCAAAATTACATGTTGCTTCAGGACTTCAGCAAGAATCAAAAATAAGTTTATACGTTATTGGATACAATAACCTGCCTCAAGCAAGTGTTTTTGTTTATCCTGCAAGACTTAAAATAACTCCAGGGTCTTTGCCTTCAATTGATGCGCTTTTTTCTGAAGGTGGTAAATTAATTACAGAGCGCGAATTTGAGGATGCCTCTGTAGAAACTCTTGACAGGAAATTCTTGCAGGAAGTGCATCCTTTAATTTCATTTATGGACTATGATTTTATTTCTTATGGACTTCCTGTTAAAGAGCATTCTTATGTCTCTAAAAGCAAGTGTTATCTAGAAAAAGTTATCAACTATTTAGAGTTGAGATGAAGCATTAATCATTGAAATTTACTTCTTGGAGTCAGGAAAAAATCCCTGAATCAATTCTTCTTCCCCTATGTCAAAAAATCCGAAGTATGCTTCTCCTTCAAACAAGCACGGAGATGAAATTTTCCTCATGAGAGCTAAATTTTTCCGATATTCTTCCTGAAACTCAGGTATAGAAAAAGAATAAGTATCTGGAACAGAAAGATCAAATGCTCCTGACATAAAGATATACATTTTTTCCGCATCTTTTGTAAAATCCATGTAATAATTAAAGAGGTGATTATCTAGTGAATTAGCAAATGATTTTTCAAGAAAATTCTCTATAGAATCAGCAACTTTTCTAAGAAACACAGGATGATATAGTAAAGGCTTTAATAAAAGATGATAATTGTCTTTCATTTCTCCAGGAAGATTAATTTTATAAGTCTGAATCATAATTTATAGAAGGAAATGCGTTTTATATAGTTTAAGGCAGAAGAAGATTTACAAGGCGGCGCAAACATCCAGGATATTTAATGGTAAATCTACATGTTTCTTTCTTCAATATTCTTCCACATTGATTGTAGTCTTCTTCCGATTCTATTAGCGGAGTAACATCGCTATAATGAATATGGATAAGTTCATGGAGCAGCACTTTTTCTCTTTTTTTGTGAGAAAGAGTTTCTTCGAGAACAATGTCGTATTTTTCACGTGCAGCTCTTTTGACACCGCCATTACTAACAAGAAGTGGCTTGTATTCAATCATATTGAGTTTAGTTTCTAGAGTTAAGGTTAAGCTTTCAGGCGTTAATGGATTAGTTGAAATGAATTCTTCTAGGGGGAGAAATTTTGAATATTGTGGCATAATGTTTTGTTATTATAAAGATATTTAAATATTTATCTTCCAAGAGTATTAAGGACCAGCGGCATAACAACAGCACGCGACATTCGCATTGTAGGAATCCGAGTTCAATTTTCGGCAGGTCTATAAGGTCATATAAATATCTCAATTTCATTTGTACACTAGAATAGTACTTGTTAGAAAATTTTATATAGGAAGAAAACAGTAGAGATATATGACTGAAACAGTGAATATGGATAAGCTATACAGAGAGTTGCTTGCACTAAGAAGAGAAGTACAATTCATCAAGAACCGTATGATTGAAATAGAGATTGTTATGTCTCCTAAAGAAGAAGTTCTATTGGAGGAAGCGCTTGAGGAGCATCGAAAAGGTAAAACTAAGCGAACAGAAGATTTTAGAAAAGAACTTGGTGATTAGATGTTTAGTATCCTCTTGGCTAGCCAGTCACAAAGATTTCTTAAGAAGGCAGAAAAAGAAGTGCGGCTGAGAATCTGGGAAAAGCTTGATCAGCTAAAAATAAATCCTTTTCCTTCTGAAGTTGTTAGAGTTATTAGCAAAAAAGAGAATGTTCTTATAATTAGATCTTTCTGTTTGTTTTTTATGTCGGGAACCGAAGAAAACCACACCATTCATGGTGTGGTGGTTCCCGAGCATCCAAAGCACGAGCGCCTCTGCCAAACCACGGCTTTCAAACCGTGGTGGCGCATCGTGCTTTTTGATAATAAAAACAACATTTAAATAGAATAATGCCTAATACTTATTATGGAGAAAGATATTGACAGAATTGCTAAGAGCCAAGATACTGACATAGTAATACGTATTGATGATTTCGGAGGAAGAATAGGTTTGACAATCAGAGAGTTCGTAAAATCTGAAAGATACACAGGATTCACAAAATCAGGCTTAAGAATTCCTGTTGATAAATTCAAACAATTTAAAGCAGCAATTAACAGCATAGATGAAAAAGAGTTGGAGCAAATGACTGCATCAACTTCTTCAACAGAGCAGGATTCACCGCCTTCTTCACAACAAAAACTAGACAATAATTCAACAAAATCTGATGACGATAAAGAAATCGAAGAACAAGAATTTTAATAAATTTATCAAAGAAAAATTATAATAAACAATCTTAATTGTTATAATTTGCTTCTACTCAATCTTTTTGTTTCTAAATTATGTACTCGTCTTTCTAATATTTGAAACTCTTTTTTGTTATCTAAATCAAATATCCATTCAAGAAGAAGTAATGTTGGAAAGACGATGAAAAAAGTAAGGAAAAATCCTTCAATAGTAAGACGTTTAAGTTGTGTAAAGTCCACATAAAAAAATATTCCATGAATAATTAGTCCTATAGAAAAGATTAAAGAGAAAGCTAGTGTTGCAATAATCTTTCTTGTAATAAAATGGTGTCTCATTTTTTATTAATATAAGTTTTTTGTGATATTATTCTTGGAGCATATCTCGGATTTGCTGTTGTGTTTGTAAGAATTTCTTGAAAGATTAAATAATCAATGACATCAGATCTTTTTTGTTCTTTGCAGATTTCCATAATGTTTCTATTTTCTTTTTGACTTTGCCCGTAAATATTTTCTTTAGCATGAGTTGTGTCGTAAAATGTCCATGATAATAGAGTTACAACTCCTATTCCTGCTCCCAATTCCAATATTTTCTTTAAAGAGTTTTTCATAGACTTTAATACTCCTGAACGTTTATAAAGCTTTTTAAGCCATATATTCTATATTTTTCTATGAAACAAATATCTAACCTTCGTTCCCCAATAGTAACTGTTTGTGGTCATGTAGACCACGGAAAGACAAGCATCCTTGATTGTTTTAGAGGGAGCTCTATTCAAAAAGGAGAAGCAGGAGGCATAACGCAGAAAATTTCTTTTACTAAATACCCATCAGAACAAATTAAAAAAGAATGTTCTTTAATCGAAGAATCAGGAATAAAATTAGAAATTCCAGGATTGCTTTTTATTGATACCCCTGGGCATGCAGCATTTGTAAACTTAAGGAAAAGAGGCGGAGCTTTAGCTGATTTAGCAATTGTTGTTGTCAGCATAAAAGAAGGAATAAAACCGCAGACAGCAGAGGTTTTGCAAATATTAAGGGCTCATAAAACTCCATTTATTATTGCACTAAACAAAATTGACAACATATCTGGATGGAGAAAACAAAATAAAAATATCAATGAATCTATCAAAGAGCAGGCAGAGCATACAAAACAGGAGTTTGAAGAACATCTTTTAACATTTCAGTCATCATTGAAAGAACAAGGATTTAATTCAGAGCTTTATTTTAATGTCTCTGACTTCAGCAAACAAGTTGCAATAATTCCTTGCTCTGCAAAAACAAAAGAAGGCATTTCAGAACTTCTCTTCGCTTTATGCGGTTTATGCCAAAAATTCTTAAAAGTAAAATTAGAAACGAGTGAAGAAGCAAAGGGAGTTATTCTAGAATTAAAAAAGGAAAAGGGAATAGAGTGGGCAGAGGCCATTTTATATGACGGAAAACTAGATGAAGGAGATGAAATTGTTATTGCAAATTTCGGAGAACCAATAATTTCAAAAGTAAGATCTTTATCAGAAATAATGCCGTTAGTTATGAAATTCAATTCTGTCAAACATTTACATGCAGCAACAGGGGCAAGAATACAGCTCACAAACAAAGAAGGAATTCTTGCAGGTATGCCTTTTCAAGAAGTAAAAACTAAAGCAGGGCTTGAAAAAGTAAAATTACAATTCAAAAAAGATATTTCTTACATAATGAAACTTGATAAAGAAGGCATCATTGTTAAAGCAGATTCTCTAGGTAGTTTAGAAGCTCTTATTACTCTGCTCAAGCATGAAAAAATTCAAATTGTTAAAGCAGGTATAGGCCCAATCAACAAAAACGATATAATTTCTACTAAAGCAAATATCTCAATAAATCCTCTTAATGCTGTACTTCTCGGATTCAATGTTGAATTAGAAGAAGGCATTGAAATTTCTCCCGATATTAAAATAATAAGAAATGATGTTGTGTATAAATTAATTGAAGAATTGCAGACTTGGAGGAAACAAAGAGAAGAAGAAATTATAAAAGGGAAAATGCTCGGTCTTGCAACAATATGCAAGATTGAAATTTTGTCTCAGCATATATTTAGAAATTCAAACCCGGCAATTTTCGGAGTAAAAATTTTAGGTGGAAAAATAAAAACAGGGATTCCCTTGATTGATGAAAAAGGAGAGTATGTTGCAAGAGTGAAATCTCTTCAAAAAGAAAAAGGAAGTATCAATGAAGCAAAAGAAGGTGATGAGCTGGCAATTGCACTGCCAGGAATTGCTTTTGATAGAAGACTGAAAGAAATTAAGTATTTGTATTCTGATATTTCAGAATTTCACTTCAAACAGTTCAGAAAAAACAAAGAGCTCTTATCAGGTAAAGAGAAGCGCATCTTGGATGAAATTGAAAGTTTAAAGCAAAAAGCTTTTTCTTGAGTATTCTTTAGAGAAAAAGCTTAAAAAGCTGCTTTTTTTAGAATGAATATGGCATTTAAGCTTAACATATCGGAAAAAGGAAAAGCTTGGAAGATAGAAACTGAAAATGAATTTCTAATTGGAAAATCAATTGGGGATACAATTGATGGAAAAGATATTAAAGCAGAACTGGAAGGATATGAGATGAAAATTACCGGAGGAACTGATTCAGCTGGATTTTCCATGTCAAAAAATGCAGAAGGCATAGGTTTGAAAAGAGTACTTTTAAAAAAAGGATGGGGGATGCATAAAAAGAGAAAAGGGCTAAGATTAAGAAAAACAGTCAGGGGAAAGATAATATCACCAGTGATTTCACAAATAAACATTTCTGTTATAAAGGCAGGAAAAAAGCCATTTACAGAAATCTTCCCAGAACAGAACAAGCTTGAGGAAAAGAAGCAGGCAGAAGTAAAGTCTGTTGAGGCAACCGCGACCTAATTTAATTCACGTCATAGTAATAAGGCGCGAGAGTGCAAACCACAGCTTTAAAAATACATTTCTTCTAAAATAAATAATGGCAAAAACTTCAGAATTAGAAATCTTAAATGTAGGAATTGTCGGCCACATAGACCATGGCAAAACTACTTTATTGCATAAATTAAGTGGAAAATGGACAGATACACATTCAGAAGAACTCAAAAGAGGAATCACACTAAAGCTCGGATATGCAGATATAATTATCTATAAAGATAAAAACGGATATAATAAAGAAAATGGAACTCCAGTAAGGCATGTATCATTTGTAGATTCTCCTGGCCATGAAATGCTTATGGCAACAATGCTTTCAGGAGCAGCAATAATCGATGTTGCAATTCTTGTAATAGCTGCAAATGAGGGCATAAAACCCCAGACAAGAGAGCATTTAATGGCTTTACAGGCAAAAAAAGTAGAAAAAATTATTGTTGTTCAAAATAAAATAGATTTAGTTGATTCTCAAACAGCAAGAAAAAACTATGCGGAAATAAAAGCACTTTTGAAAGATAAATACAGCAATGCACTGATAATACCTGTTTCTGCGCAACAAGGCATAAATCTTGATGAAGTTTATAAGGCAATTGCGGAAATTCCCATCAATAAAAGAAAAGAAGAAGGAAATCCAATATTTATAATTGCAAGAAGCTTTGATATAAATAAACCAGGAAGTTCTGTTGAAGAATTGCATGGCGCAGTTATTGGAGGAACATTAAAGCAGGGAATTTTAAGAAAAGGAGAAGAAATAGAGATAATGCCGGGAAGAGTAATAAAAGAAGCAAATCAATATCACTATAAACCTCTAAAAAGCAGAATCATTGGACTTTACAAAGGCTCAAAAAAATTAGACGAGTTAACGCCTGGAGGAAGCATGTCAATTGAAACAGAGCTGGATATGTCGCTTGGAAAATCAGATGCGCTTTCAGGATGTATAGCTTCAAAAGTCGGAACTATGCCTGAAATGACAAAAGAATTAAAAATTAAATATTTTCTTTTTCCAGAGATATTTGAAGCAAAGGGAGTTTTGAAAATTGAGAAGATAAAAGCTTCTGAGACACTCATGATTAGCGTAAATACTTCTATGAGTATAGGAATTGCAAAAAGAGTAGATGAAAAAGAAATAGAACTTTCTTTAAAGATACCCTTAGTGCCTTACAAAGGAGATAATGTTGGAATTGCTAGGAATCTCAATGGACATTGGAGGCTCATAGGCTACGGAGAAATAATATAATAACAATTTTGGAAAATTTATTAATACATAACATTATTAATCACCTTTTATTTTTAAAATTATGCTCAACATACAAACAGCTATTGAAAGAACAAATGGCCCATGCATAGTTCTTGCTGGTGCGGGAACAGGAAAAACCAAGTTAATTGTTGATAAAATAAAATATATTATTGAAAACAAGATTTATCCTCCAGAAAAAATAGTCTGCCTGACATTTTCAAATGAGGCAGCAGACAATATTCTAAAAAGAGTTAGGAAAGATGTTCAATTGGAAAAGGAGCCCATAATAACCACTTTTCATGCTTTCTCATCAGATATTTTAAAAAAATATGGTGAAAAAATAGGAATCAAAGAAAATTTCCATATTTTAGATTCTAATGAAGCAAAAATTTTACTTAACAAGGGATTAAAAGTAAAGCCATATTACTGCAAAAAATACATATCTACAATAGGAACTGCAAAGGATTTAGGAATAAGCCTGGAAAATCTTCAATTATATTTAAAAGAAGAAACAAATAAACTTGGAGAATTCGATTTAAAAAAAAGACTTGAAAGTCTGCATTTTGAACTGCAAACAATGCATTTAAGGAAAAAACAAACAGGGAAAAGAATACTTCTAGAAGAGATTGGAAAAATCAATGAATTAATTGAAATAAAAAAATTCTTAAACTGTTGGTCTGCTTATGAAAAAATAAAAATAAAAAGTAATTACTTGGATTATGCAGATTTAAATAAAAATGCACTCGAATTGCTGACTAAGCATCCGGAAATTGCAAAAGAATTTGATTATATTTTAGTTGATGAATTTCAAGATACTAATAAAGTACAGCTAGATATTATTTTTATAATTGCATATTTAGGAAACATTACAATTGTTGGAGATCTAAATCAATCTATTTATATGTTTAGGGGAGCCTATAAAGATAATTTTTATGCTTTCAAAGAATATTTTAAAGCATCTGATAATAACACTTTTAATCTAGACAAGTCATACAGGTCCTCAAATAAAATATTAAGGGCTGCACACAAAATTATACTTAATAATTACATAAGAGAAGAAGAATGTTTTGAAATTGAAAACGCTGAAAAGAAAGAAGGAGAAAATATAGAAATTTATAAATTAAAAAATTCCCAAGAAGAAGCCAGAAAAGTAATAGAGCTTATAGAAAGGGAACTTTCAAAGGGAATTAAACCAGAAGAGATATGTGTAATGTTTAGGACACATCAGCAGGGAAGAATAATAAAAAAAATTCTCGAAGAAAGAGGAATAGTATATCAATCTGCTTCTAAAAAAAATCTTTTAAGAAACAAAGCAGTTAAAATAGTAATAGACTACCTTATAATTCTTGACAAAATTTGGAGAAACAAAAAAGATATAGAAGCAGCATTATGGGACCTAGTTCATCAACTTGGATTAGAAGAAAAAGATCTGATATTAATGGGAAAAACCATTAGGGGAAAAAAAGGTTTTGCCCTTATAATGGGGGAAACATCAGAATCCATGGATAAAAGCGAATTATCTGATTTTGGAAAAAACATAATAAAAGAAATGGGATTAAAGATAAAACAAATGAACTATCTTTCATCTGAAGAGCTAGTTAAAATAGTTGAAAAAGTTTTTTTTATGTCTGGAGTTGTAAATAAACAAGAAAGCAAAGAAGAAAAAGAAAAAATATTAAATTTAAATAAATTTTTAGAATTAGTAAAAAGTTACACTACACTATATTATTCAGATTTAAGAGGTTTTATAAATTACTTAGAGAGTATTGAAAGTCTTGATATAGGTATAAATGAAGTAGACATAGAAAAGAAAGGCGTACAATTAATGACTTTGCATTCAACAAAAGGTCTGGAATATAAAACCGTAATATTAACAAATTTCTGCAAAAAGAGATTCCCAATTGAAAAGATGGAAAGTAATTCTCTTATTCCTGAAAAATTATATCCTTCTCTTGGAAGCTACAATTCTAACTCTTTTGAATCACAATATCAACTTTCAGAAGAAAGAAGACTTTGTTATGTGGCATTTACAAGAGCAAAAGATAAATTAGTAATAACTTATGCTGGAGAATATGGCGGTAGAAATTTTCAGCCTTCTAAGTTTCTGGAAGAAATAGAATATTTAGAAAACAAGGACATAAATTTTAGAATAGATGAAGAAGATAAATATCGAGAAAATATAGATAATGAAATTAAAAAAATATTAATTGAAAGTTCTAAAGAAAATAAGGTTTTTTCCCCTTCATCATTGATTACTTTTTCAGAATGCCAAAAAAAATATCAATACAAATATGTTTATAATATACCTGAAAAAAAGAATATTTCCTGGGAATTAATCGGGCTGGGCAGTTTTGTTCATAACATCTTGGAAAAAGGAGTAAAAGAAAAATATAGCAGTTTAAAGGAATTTATTTACCTATTGAAAGAAATGCATAAAAATGAAGAATGGGAATCTATAGACATTGAAGAAGCAGAGCACTTAATTAAAGTTTTTTATGAGAGAAATAAAGAAAAATACAATGCAAACTCAAAAACTGAACAAACTTTAAAGACAGAAATAGATGGAATATCTTTCATTGGTTTTGCAGATAGGATAGATTATGGAGAAAACGGAATAGAAATAATTGATTACAAAACAGGAAAGAGCCTAATCCCTGCTTTAAATAGAAATTGGCAGTTAGGATATTATGCATTGGCTGCTAAAGAAATCGGGAAAGTCTACAAATTAACTCTTGATATGCTTAAGCAGGAAAAACCGCTGGAATTTTTCCTTGATGAAAACGGAAATGCGGTCTCTGCAAATGGAAATATGCATTTTAATATATATCAAATTAAAGAAGAACTAGTCAAAACTGCAAAAGAAATAGAGTCTGCTTATATAAACGGATTCAATGCTTGCACTATAGAAAAAAATTGCGATTTCTGCAATGAGTACGTTTACAATCTTTAAAAAAAGATTATTCCTCAATATCTATCAAAATTTCTTCGTTCTCTGCCAAAACTTCTTCTTCCAAAACCGCCACCGTTGTTACTTCTAGGCTTATTAGTGTCTAAAGGTCTAGCTTCATTTACTGTCAGTTTTCTTCCTTCAATTTCCTTACCATTCATCTCTGCAATTGCTTTCTCAGCCATCTCATCACTTTGTAAAGTTACAAAACCGAATCCTTTAGATCTGCCTGTATCTTTAAAAGTTATCAATGCTACTTCTCCAACTTCTCCGTATGCTGAAAAAAGTTCTGCTAGCTTTTTCTGGTCAACGTCAAAGGGTAAATTCCCAACATATAACTTTTTGCTCATTCTTTCTTCTCTGTATATTTAATTAACCAATTCAAGACTGAATCTTGTTTTAGTATTATTTTACATATTTAGTGCTTTATAAAACTATGTAATGCGCAGTTTTTTGATGCCTTGAGACATCAATAGAAACAGCAAGCTTTTTAAATTAATTTTTTCTATTACTATAATGTTTTATCTAGTTGAAGTAGAAGACCATGTTAGGGTTGAACCAAGGCATTTTGGGCTTCCAACCAAAGAAGCAGTGGAGAAACAGCTTGAAGAAAGTTATGTAAATAAAGTAAATAAGGAGCTTGGCTTTATTATTACTATCGTATCTATAGATAAAGTAGATGACGGAGTAATAATTCCTGGAGACGGTTCCCCTTTTTACAGGTCAATATTTAAAGTTCTTGTCTGGAAACCAGAATTACATGAATTAGTCTATGGAATAATAACTGAAATAAAAAATTTTGGCGCTTTTATGCAAGTTGGACCAGCGCAAGGAATGATACACATCTCACAAACAATGGAAGATTACGTTTCATTAAATAAAACAGGAACTCTTTCAGGAAAAGCTACTAAAAGAAGTCTTGCAAAAGAGGATGAATGCATAGCGCGAATAGTTGCCATTAGCCACAAGTCAGGAGATGTGAAAATAGGCCTGACAATGAGGCAGCCAGGACTTGGAAAATTAGAATGGATAAAAGAAAACCTCAGAAAAAAAGAGCAGGCTCTAAAAGCTTCTGCAAAAAAAACTAGCAAAGGAGTTAAAGGAGGTAAAAAATGAAAGCATGCGGAAAATGTAAGTTGATTGTTACAGAATTAAAATGCCCAAAATGCGGTTCAGAAGAACTTGTAGAAAATTTTAAGGGAAAAGTGCAAATTATAAATCCGGAACAATCAGAAATAGCAAATAATCTTAAAATTAAAGAAAAAGGTTCTTACGCTATTAAAATAAGATAAAATGAAAGATATTAGAAACAATCTGCTTAAAAGAAAAGAAATCCAGTTTAAAATAAATTCCAATAGCAATCCTGGATTTAGCAATTCACTTAAGATTATAGCTGAAAAATTCAAGGCAAAAGAAGAGAATATAGTTATAAAAGCAGTAAGAAATAAATTTGGAGAAAATAATTTTTTGATAGATGCTTTTATTTATGATTCAGTCCAAGACAAAGAAAAAATAGAACCCAAGATTAAAATAAAAAAAGATAATATGGAGAAGAAGTAAATGTCAGAAAGAGCAGAAGGCAGCAAGAAAGAAGGAAAAGGAAAAAAGCCGCATAAAAACAAACCAACAAGCAAAAAATATCTTCATTACACAATAGATAATGGAAAAATTAAAAGAGGAAAGAATTGTCCAAGATGCGGTGCAGGAATTTTTTTGGCAGATCACAAAAACAGATTATCATGTGGAAAATGCAAATATACTGAATTCTTAAAATAAAAAACTCTTTGCATCTTGCTCAGCACTTTTTTACATAATTATTTTGTGCAAAGAGCCAGAGTGTAAGAGTCGTCTTTGGAAGTAAATATCTCCACATCTCCAAAATACATTTTTAAGTAACTGATAAATTCATCTTTTTTGTAATGATAAGCAAAACCAACAATAATTTGATCTCCTTTATCAAATTTCAGTTTTTTATCTCGGAATGAAATGGTAAAATCCTTCAATACAGTATAAAATGTCTCTAGTCTGTCATTTTTAAACCTAACACAGTATTCAATTTGATCTTTTTTGAAACCTATCAGTTTTAAGATAAGGGAGAAAAATTCATTACGAAGAGGATTTTCTCTGCAAGACTTTACTATGTCCTCTTCCATCTTATAATTGTTCAAACCATTTCCTATAAGGATTAAATCACCATCTCGCATTGAATTACGAACGCTATAAAGAAGCTCGTGAGTTTCAAAGTTTCCGAATGTATTTCCTAAAAGTAAAAAGAAATTTGTTTTATATTCATCTCTTTTCAATAGTGGGACCACATTTTGCAGATTCTCAAAATCTGAGATATTCCACTGCACTTTAATAATTTCAGCGTTGTCGATTTTTTCAACTTCTTTGATAGCATGCTTAACCATATGACCACTTATATCAATTGGACAATATCTAACTTTTATACCTTTATTTTGCATTTCTCTTAAAAATATAGCTGCTTTTTTTCCATCGCCGCAGCCCAAGTCTATAATATTAAGCGGTTTCATTCCTGCTTCTTTAATTATTTCATTTAGATATTCATTTAAAAGTGTAAGTTCTTTCGGACCAACTTGCTTTTTATAAGAAGCTGTCGAAACAAGATCTAAATATGCCTGTGCTTGTTCAGGAATTAAATACCATAATTTAGAATCAGCAATATTCCATACTCGCGTTTTACCATCCAAAGAGTAACCTCTCTTCAAGAGTTCTTTAAAAATTAAATCATTAATTTGCATATAAATATAAATTTACATCCTTTTTAATTCTTGCGGGGCAGTTTTTAAATGGCTTTTTAGAGGACAAGGCAAGATTTAAAAGCAATTTTTTGCTAAAAATACTATGCCCTTGTAGTCTAGTGGTCAAGGACGAGGCCCTTTCGCGGCCTAAACCCGGGTTCAAATCCCGGCAGGGGCATAATTATTTCTGGCATCTTAAAAGAAAAATTGAGATGGTGTTAGAACAATAAATAAATCTTTTCTATGCTATTACTATAGAGTAACATTTATATATGAGATTTTAGCTCTTTTATCAGGAGCTTAAAATGACAAACCCATTTGACAAACTAAAAGGCATTCTCCCTCCAAGAGAAATAAAAATAGTAAAAGAAAGTCCTCTTGAAAGATTAATTAGATTAAACAAAGAGTTGGAGAAAGAAGTCGTACTTTCTAATGATTGGCATAATAAAATTCCTAAATTAAGAAAAGAATTATACGAACAAATAAGTAAAAGATCAGGAGAATATGATGCTCAGGATATCAGTAACCTCGCAACTGCCTTATCATTTGAAGAATCTAAAAATCAGATAACAAGAGGCTTTTATATCGGAGGTTTATTGTCATTATTAACAAAAAAGAATCATCTTTCAAAAACTAAACTTGAAATTGACTTACAGGGAAGAGAGTTTCCTTACTTGCTTATTGGTTGTAAATATGTAGATACATTAAAAATTAGTAATGTAAAAGGAAATAATATTGGTTCTATGATTGCAAGTTATAATGGAAATGCAGGGGCAATATCTTTTGACAATGTAAAAGGAAATGATGTTGGTTATGGAATTGCAAGTGATAAAGGAAATGCCGGGATTATATTGCTTAATAATGTAAAAGGAGATTATGTTGGTCGGGGGATTGCAGGCAGTAATGGAAATGCCTGGTTAATATCGTTTAATAATGTAAGGGGAAGAATGGTTGGTTATTGTATTGCATATAATAATGGAAATACTGAGGTAACATTGTTTGATAATGTAAAGGGAAATGATATTGGTCGGTGTATTGCAGGTTTTGAAGGAAATGCTAGGTTAATATCGTTTAACAATGTAGAAGGAAATGATGTTGGTCCTGCGATTGCAAGTAATTATGGAAATGCTGGCGTAATATCGTTTAATAAAGTAAAGGGACGTAATGTTGGTTCTGATATTGCAAGGAATAATGGAAATGCTGGCGTAATATCGTTTAATGATGTAGAAGGAAATTGGATTGGTTCTAATATTGCAAGTAATAGGGGAAATGCTGGAGTAATATTGTTTGATAATGTAGAAGGAGATGATGTTGGTTCTGATATTGCAAGTGATTACGGAAAATACAATATTTTAGACATTAAAGGAAAATATTCTTCCCAAGTAAAGCAATTTATTGAAGAACAAAGACAGAAATACCAAACTAATTATGACAGAAAAGAACTAAACAAAGATATTCAAGAATTTATAAGGAGCTTAAGATGAATCCATTTGACAAACTAAAAGGCATTCTCCCTCCAAGAGAAATAAAAGTAGTAGAAGAAAGCGCACTTGAGAGATTAATTAAATTGAATAGGGTATTAGAAAGTGAGATTACTATTTCAAATGATTGGGATTATGAACTTCCTGAATTCAGACCAAGATTATACGAACAAATAAGCAAAAGAGCAGGAAATTATGATGTTCAGGATATCAGTAATTTAACAACTGCTTTATCATTTGAAGAATCTGAAAATCAGAGAACAAGAGGAGCTTATATCGGCGGTTTATTGTCTATATTGACAGAAAATAATCATGAGTTGAATAAA
>JBBSYH010000037.1:14906-15394 GCA_038045365.1 Nanobdellota archaeon | reverse complement strand
TTCATTGCTTTAGGAACAACTCTCAAAGAGAACTTCGCTAAAATATAAGTTGATCGTGACATCCTCTCAGCCCTAAACATGCTGAGCGTCCTGCTAATTTAAAGCGTGGTGCATCTCCTGATTTTTCACATACTTATAAGCCATTGCATAATTGCTATTTCCAACTCCATCACAAAAATATCCCCCATGCCAGAAATGTCCTTTGGGATATCTCTTGCGCAAATTTTCGGAATTACAATAGTATTGTACTTTGGGCATAAAGCATGGAAGAAAAACAACAAAAAGTGAGCGTACGTATTAATAGTAATAGCAATCTGAGCCACTATAAGCCTATTTTAGGGCAATAGTAACCAAATGCACAAAAAGTTAGTATATGTCTAAATGCTAACTGTGACAGGAGTGTGAGACGCCCGGACCAGGATTTGAACCTGGGAATCCGTGAGGAAACGGGTTCTCCAAACCCGCGCAGTAACCGCTGTGCCATCCGG
>JBBSYH010000037.1:0-14896 GCA_038045365.1 Nanobdellota archaeon | reverse complement strand
AACAAAAAAGAAACGAGGCTTTTAAGTGTTATCTTTAATTATCAGAGCAGTTTTTTTCATTCATACTGCTATAGGAAAAGAAATTTTGGGATGAAATTGATAATCCTCAAACTTTGTGTTTTCAAAAGTCCAATTAAAAATTGTTGGAAATGGCTCTGTTGCAACTTTAGGCAATTCATAAGGCTTTCTTTTTAATTGCTCTTTTGCTCCGGCGAAGTGATTTTCATAAATATGAACATCCCCTAAAAATCCTATTAGTTTTCCTTCCCCTAGTTTTGATTCTTTGGCTAGTAGATGAAGCAATGTTGCATAGCTCGCAATATTAAATGGCAATCCTAGCATTGTATCAACTGACCTTTGATTCCAGAGAAGATTAATTTTTTTGTCAACAACAGTAACTTGAAAGCTGTAATGACATGGTGGAAGAGCCATTTGATGCATGTCTGTTGGATTCCATGCAGAAACTATCATTCTTCTGTCCCCAGGATTATTTTTTAATTGTTTCACTAAATTTCCTAATTGGTCAATACCCTTTTCTGTATAATTTATATCATAATCCATATATTCTGCTCCAAAATGCCTCCATTGCCATCCGTATATTGGTCCAAGATCTCTTTCTTCAAACATTTTCTTTTTTGTCTCTTCGTCATGCCCGTAAGAAACTTTCTTTGGATTGCACCAGTCATCCCATATATGGCATCCTTTTTCCCGATACCATTTTTTATCTGTAATGCCTTTCAAAAAACCCTCTAATTCTATTAATACTGACTTAAATGCCATCTTCTTTGTAGTTAATAAAGGAAAACCATTTTTCATATCGTGCTCAAATTTTTCTCCTGCAATTGTATAGGCAGAAACTCCTGTCCTGTTTTCTTTTAAAACTCCTTCAGAAAGAATTTTATCTACAATAGATAGATATACTTCCATATGAGATGGTTTATATTTATCTATTTATATTTTTATATACAGAAATGACTATTTAATTAAATGTAATTTCATAAAGTTTTAAATAGAGTTTTTTACTGATGTTTTTAGGCCCCATAGTCTAGTGGCAAAACGACTCGTTTACACCGAGTAATCGGCAGTTCGATTCTGCTTGGGGCCATTTTAAAGTTTTATTTTTAAGAATTTAAAGATTTTTTTATAATATCTTCCAGATTCTTATCTGACCAAAATGGAGCTAGTAAGGAATTTATCTCAACTCGTATCTCGGAAGGCATTTTATTATATTCTAAAATTTTAATTACATTACATGGATTTGAATTATTTCTGCAAATCTTTTTTACCATGCCTATGAGTCTTGGCTCACCATATTCTGTATACATAATTAAATATTCTTTTCCTTTATGCGAAAGCAAGTCTGCGCCGCTTCCTAAAGAAGGTTTTTTGATAATTGATAATGATTCTAAAAAAGTATATGACTTATAAATCTCGCTGTTTTTTTGAAACCACATATTGCTTTAATTAAGACATATTGGGAAAAGATATTTTCTTTAAAAATCTTTCCAAAATTAAAGATTTTTTATTTTATCCTATTAATTGCCTTACAGCATAACCTACTATAAACGCAAGAATAGCTGCTACTCCGCCTATACATAAAGTCTCAAAGGATGAACGCATCCAGTGCTTTAGAGTTATTTCGCCTTTTACTGCTCCAACTAAAATTAAAGCTAAAGCAGTTAATAGTGCTGCAACCAAGAACTCGTTAAAAGAAAAGTTTTGAAATATTGCGGAAACTACAAAAGAAAATAAAGGGATGAATCCCATAACTAGAAAAGAAAAGAAAGTAATAAGACTTGTTTTTATAGGATGCTTATTTTCTCTTTTAAAGAATTTATAGTCTACATGATGTTTATGCAGTTCTGTTCTTGATTTTGTTGATAAATAACTTGATACTGCCATAGAGAATCCGTCTGCAACGAGATTTGCGAATCCAAGTATTAATATGATTGAAGAATTTAATGAAGCTCCAACTGCTCCAGCAACTACTGAGAAAGTGGTGATTACCCCGTCAATGCTTCCATAAACAAATTCAGGAAGGTATTTTCTCTCTTCTTTTTTAAGATTTCCGAGCATTTATTATAAAAGAAATGTTTGTATTTAAATTGTCTTATATTACAAGAAATTTTACTTTCTGCTGGGAGCAACAAGATAAATTTATATATGCTTGAAAACAGATTTTATAATGGCTGAAAGTACAACTAAGAATGAAGCAGTTAAGGAAGATAAGAAAGATGCTGTAGATAATTCTAAGGCAAATGCGAATTTAGAGAGAATAAAATCAAAGATGGAATCTCTCAAAAAATCTATATTGAAAAAATATAAATTTACAATTTCACTCAGCATAATTCCTGGGCAGGCTGCTCCTTTTTTTGAAGAAGATGAGGGCATTCCAAAGGAAATTGCTGATTCAAAACCTCTTTATTTTTTGATGATAATTCCTGAAGAGCAGTTCAAAAACATTCCAAAGATAAAACCAGATATTTTAAATATGATAAAAGAAACAAAAGAGAATATCTGGCTGATAATAAAAACTCAAATAGACCTATGGAACTATGGACTAGACAGCAAATTTGAGTTTTTGGATGCAATTTCGGCAAGCTTTCCATTATATGACGACGGATTTCTTGGAGCGCTGAGAATTTCAAATATACATAAATCTCTTGTATTGAGAAAATTTGACAAATATATTGCAAGTTATGTCATAGGCGGAAGTCTTGTCAGGGGAACTGCTGGAAAAGACAGCGATGTTGATGTTTTTATTATTGTTGATGATACTGATGTAAAAAGAATGAGCCGTATGGAGCTTCTTGACAAGCTTAGAGGGATAATTTATGATTTTATCAGAGAAGCGACTGCGCTTGCAGGAGTAAAGAATATTTTAAATGTTCAGGTTTACCTTCTTACTGATTTCTGGCAGTCTGTAAAAGATGCTCATCCCATAATGTTTACATTCATAAGAGATGGAATTCCTCTTTATGACAGGGGAACTTTTATTCCGTGGAAATTGCTTCTTAAAATGGGAAAAATTAAACCTAGTCCAGAAGCAATAGATTTGTATATGAAACAAGGAGAGCAGACAGAAGAGTTTGCAAAACGCCGTCTTCTAGATGCAATGGTAGATATTTATTATGGTGTTGTAACGCCGACACAGGCAATGATGATGCTTGCTGGAGAAGCTCCTCCTGTTCCTAAAACTATTGTTGCAGAAGCAAAGAAAGTTTTTGTTGAGCAGCAGAAAATAATGTCTGCAAAAGACCTTAAAACTCTGGAAAAAGCAGTGCATCTTTTCAAGCAATATGAGTATGGAAAGTTAAAGGAATTTTCAGGCAAAGAAATTGATGAATTTCTAAAAGAGTCAAAGGAATACAATAAAATGCTTAAGAAATTAAGGGAAAATATTGAGAAAAAAATGTATGAAAAAACAGCAGAGGAAATCTATGAGAGTGTCTTTACTCTGCTAAAGAATTTCTTTGGAAATAAAAAACAAGACGAGCTTATAAAAGAATTTGAGGCGAAAATGATAAAGAAAGGGAAAATACAGCCTAAATTCTTAGGAATTTTGAAAGAGATTATTTCTATGAGAAAAAAAGTAAAATCTGGCAAGCTTAACCAGAAAGAGATAGAAAATGTCAAAAGAAATGCTTTTGAATTTATTAATAGCCTTACTGAATACGGACAGAGAGCTGATTTAATATCTGCTGAAAAAGGATTAATGAGAATAACCTATCAAAATAGAAAAGCAGAGCTTGTTCTTCTTGGAAATAAAAACTTTCTTATTGAGGGAAATAGCATAAAGAAGATAGAAAATGGCGGGCTTTCCCCTTCAACAAAAGAAGAATTTGAAAAATCTTTAGCAGAAAACAAGGGAAAACTGCATACGAAAATATCTGCTGATGTTTTTTCAACTCTTGAAAAGGTCTTGGGCAAATTTGAACTTGAGTTTTAGATAAAATGATATTCAAACTCTCTCCTTCAGGTGCAACAATTTTCTGCATCAAAAAGCTTTAAAAAGCCTTGGCTCCAACCAGCATTATGAAAGGAATAGTTGTACAATTCAGGAGAGGAAGGCATAGAATTAATGAAAGGCATTATCTCTTGGATATAGGCTTGGCATCGAGAGATGATGCGAAAAAAATGTCGGGGAAAAATGTCTCTTGGAAAAGTAGCGCAGGAAAAATTATAAAGGGAAAAATAAGCGATGCGCATGGAAATAAAGGGCTTGTTCGTGCGATTTTTGAGTCAGGCCTTCCTGGACAGGCAATTACGACTGAAATTGAAGTTCTTGAAGTGGATAAAGCTGCTGAAAAGAAAGGAGGGAATAAGTAAAATGTATACGTCATATGCAAAAATGGAAATAGAAAATATTATTTTTAATGACCCGATAATGGGAAATGCGCCATTCTTTCTTTATGATGAGCAGAATAAAAATGGAAAATTTGTGAGAGTTCGTGAGCTTCATCTAGAAAAAAGATACTCATTTGAAATAATCTCCCCTAAAGCAAGAGAATGCCTAGATAATTTTAATTTGGTAGAATTAAGAAGTTATTTACAGAGTAAGGGAACACCTTTCCGTGTTTCAATTATTAGAACCCATGAACTGCCTGAGAATAATTCTGTTTTGTATAACGATGGGTTTAAGGAGGGAGCTGATTAATGGGGCTAAGAAAAGCACTTTCATATTCAAAAAAGTATGCAAGACCATATACTAGAAATTCAAGAAGGAAAGATAAATCCTATATAAAAACTATACCTCCAAGCAAGATTGTAAAATTCAATACTGGAAATCAAAAAGAATATGAACAAGGAAAACACACTTATAGTGTGAAGCTTATTGCTGGAGAATGGGCTCAAATCAGGGACAATGCTCTTGAAGCATGCAGGATGCTGCTGACTAAAAAACTTGATGAGCAGGCAACAGGCCAATATTTTATGTCTGTGAAAGTGCATCCGCATCATTTCCTGCGTGAAAATAAAAGCGCGGCAGCAGTTGCGGGAGCAGACAGAATTTCTACAGGAATGACTCAATCTTTTGGAGTTGTAATAGGGAGAGCAGCACTTGTTAGGTCGGGAAATGAAATATTATTTGTTTCGTGTGCAGATGAAAAAACAGCCCATATTGCAAAATCTGTTCTTAATATGGTTAAATCAAAAGTTCCGTGCAAAACAAGAATTTTATTTGAAAAATTAGCTTGATAAACTAACATATTACAAATCTTTATTAACTCTTTTTCTCTATAATTTTTATGAAAGAAGAGGCAGATTTAATAAGATGGTTTTCAGAATTAAGCAATAAAAAAGTATCAGTTGCTGGAGGAAAAGGAGCGAGCCTTGCTGAAATGTATAATAATAATTTTCCAATACCTCCTGGCTTTGTTATTACAGCACAGGCATATTCTTATTTCATTGAGAATGCAGGAATACAGGAAAAAATAAAGAATATTCTGGATAAATTAAATATAGAAGACACAAATAAACTAAATGAGTCCTCAAAAGAGATAAGAAAACTTATTGAAAGCTCAGAGATGCCTGTTAATCTTAAAGAATCTATTATTGAAGCGTATGAAATACTTGATGCTGATAAGAAAAATATTGAAAATGCCAGAAAAGGGGCTTTGGATATTCTAAGAAATTCACATGAGTCGGTTTTTGTTGCAGTTAGAAGTTCTGCAACTACGGAAGATTTAGCAGAAGCGAGTTTTGCAGGACAACAGGACTCTTTTCTGAATGTAAAAGGAAATTATGAACTTATCCAAAAAGTAAAAGAATGCTTTTCATCTCTTTATACTCCAAGAGCAATTTATTACAGAATTAAAAAAAATTTTAAGCATGAGCAGTCAAAACTTGCGGTTGTTGTTCAAAAAATGATAGATTCTGAAAAATCAGGAGTTGTATTTTCTGTAAATCCGACGAGAAGCGATAATTCAATTATTATTGAAGCTGTCTGGGGCCTTGGCGAGGGAATTGTGTCAGGAATGATTAATCCTGATAATTACATAATCGATGGAGATTTAGGAGAATTTAAAATAATTGAATCAAAGATAGCAGAGAAAAAAATAGCAATAGTGAGAGATTCTTCCGGGAAGAATCAAACTGTAAATCTTTCTGAAGAGAAAAGCAAGATGCAAGTCTTAAGCACTTATGAAATTAAGACTATTGCTGCATATTCAAAAAAACTGGAAGAACATTACAAAAAACCTCAAGACATTGAGTTTGCAATAGCAAATAAGGAAATTTATATAGTTCAGTCAAGGCCGATTACTACTTTCTTTTCTTCTTCAAAAATAAAGGAAGTTTCTGGAAAAATTATTCTTTCTGGACTTGGCGCTTCTCCTGGAGTTGCATCGGGCACTGTAAAAATTATTCATAATTTAACAGAACTTGGGAAAATACAAGCAGGAGATGTTTTGGTTACTGAAATGACAAATCCTGATATGGTTGTAAGTATGCAGAGAGCTTCAGCAATAATAACTGATGAAGGAGGGCTTACAAGCCATGCAAGCATAGTCTCGCGTGAGATGGGAATTCCTGCAGTTGTAGGCACATTAAATGCGACATCAACTCTTCAGGACGGCCATGTTGTTACAGTTGATGGAAATACAGGTAGAATTTATGAAGGAAAAGGAGAAACAAAACTCCTTGAAATAAAGCCGGTTGTTCCTACTAAAACAAAAATAAAAGTAATTGTTGATCTTCCTGATTTTGCAGATAGAGCTGCACTTTCAGGAGTAAAGGGAGTCGGCTTGGTGCGACTTGAAGGAATAATAGCTACATCAGGCAAACACCCTGTTTATTATATAAAAAACAAAAAAATGGGGGACTATGTAACTGTTCTTTATTCAGGATTAAATAAAATATCAAAAAACTTTGAGGAAATATGGATTAGAACTTCAGATATACGTTCTGACGAGTATCAGCATCTTGAAAGCGCCCCGCAGGAGCATGAAGGCAATCCTATGCTTGGAGACCATGGAATAAGATTCAGTTTAAAGCATAAGGAAATAATAAAAGCAGAAATCGAAGCAATAAGGAATTTAGCTTCTGATTTTCCAAACAAAAAATTTGGGATAATGATTCCACAAGTTATTTCTGTTTCTGAATTTCAAGAAACAAAAAAAATAGCATCTGAACTAAGCATTCCTAAAAATGTATCTCTTGGCGTGATGATTGAAACTCCGGCCGCAGTGCAGATAATAGATAAATTGTGTGAAGCAGGAATAAATTTTGTCAGCTTTGGAACAAATGATCTGACACAATATATGCTGGCAATTGACCGAAATAATTCTGCTGTTCAAGAATTATATAATGAAATGAATCCTGCAGTGCTCTCTGTATTAAGCTATGTTATAAGAAGATGCAAAAAATATGGGGTCCAAACAAGTATTTGCGGGCAGGCAGGAAGCAGAGAAGAAATGGCGAAGTTTCTCCTTGAAGAAGGAATTGACAGCATATCCGTAAATGCAGATGCTGCTGAGAAAGTAAGCAAAATTGTAGCAGAAATAGAATCTTCAGCTGATTATTCTTCTAAAAAAGCCATGAAATTTGAAGAAAATAAGGATATTCAAGACATAATTTTAAGCGAGCTCGAAGAAAATGAATCTGAATATACTCCTGGGGATATACATAAGAAGAAGGACATTCCTCTTCTTAATGATGCTATTCCCATAGATTCAAAACTTTTTTAATACCATAGTTAAAAATGTTGTAACTTATTAGAAGTTACAATATAGAAAGATTTAAATATTCAAAAATTGTTAAGCCGTCATGGAAAAGAAAGATTTAGAGCAGATACTTGAAGATAATAAGAATGAAAGTGAAATAGCTGAAATAATGAATAGTTTCTACAGAGATTCTTCATTAAACTTAGTTCCAATAATTGCGGATAGAGTTCAGAAAGAAAAAACTATAAAATATCTTGAAGAGTCTGGTCTTCATCAAGAAGATTATTCTAAACTGACATCTTCTGAAAACAGAGAAATTGGGGAAAGAATTCATAATATGTACAAAAGCTTTCTTGCTAAAAGAGTAAATGAAAACTTCAATGATGTTCTTAATAAAATAAGTGATGCAGGCATTGGAGGGCTTTCAGAAATCATAATTGGAATTGAACCAAACAAAGAAATAAAAGCTGGTAAAAAGATACTTGATGCGCATAAAAATGCTTATAAACTTCTTAAATACCAAGAAAACCCTTCTGCATTTTATCAGGATATACAAGAAAAATATAAAGACCTAATAATTGCGCAGGCAGCTCTTGTCTTGATAAGAAAACAGCCTGATCTAATAAAAGAATTATATGGCAGAAGGTTTATACAATCTCAGCAAGATTTGTTAAAATCTTTTGCAAGCAAAGAAAATGAAAGAAAATACTTTAACTCCTTATATTCTGGTCTTGAAGATATGCAAAAAGGAAGCATTGCATACTTAATGGGAAAAATATTCAGCTCTATTTATGAAAAGGAAAAGAAAAATTAACTCTTTTTTTCTGATAAGATAGTATTTATTATTCTGGTCATTTCTCCAAGAAATTTTTCTGCTTTCTCTCTCCAGATATCTAAATCCTGCCCTTTTATATGGTTTATTTCCCTGTGTGCAATTGCTTTATGTGTTATATAGAGATCCCTTATTGCAATAATGTAATCAATCTTGAGCATTCCTTTATCAACAAAAGTTTCTTTGAGCATTTCAGGAATATGCTCTGGACTTGGAGGCATTTTTCCAGCAGTCATCAATGCTGCTTGAGCTGAATCAACCATTGACCAATATACTCCTTCTAGTGCTCCTATCTCAGCTAATTTACTTTTTATAAGATGCGCAGGCGCTCTTTGAAGAGTGTTATAAACTGCTTCAGGAGTTGATTTTATTTTGCCTTGCGCAAGCAATGCTTTCAAAGGATTGAAGAATCCTCCACTGTCAATTAAAGCTTCCCCATATCTTAAAATATTTACAATAACTGGGTCTCCATAAATCATATCTTGCCACCATGTTGTAAGCTTTACTGTGTTAATGTGGAGCTCTCGATTATATTCTTTGTTTACTGAATTTATTATTTTTCCAAGCTCTTCCCTGTACCATGCAATAAGTTCAAGGTCCCATACTATTGATGCATCATCTATAACCAATATTATGTCTATATCAGAACCTGGCTTTGCAGTTTTTTTTGTCTGTGAGCCAAAAAGAATACTTGCTTTTACCATCTTATTAAATTTTTCATGAACTTTCTCTACAAAATGCATAGCTACTTCTCTTTCATTTAGAAAATTAATTTTTTTGTCCTTAATTTTTTTTGCATTTGCGCCTGAAACGTGCGCACTCTTTTTTGACTGCATAACTTATCTTTGAAGGAGCATATTGTTTTTAAATCTTTACTCAATAGGAGCTCCAGAAAGCCTGCTTTTTCCGGCAATTTGCCCTCCGAGCCCTACAGGCAGTCCTGAAAATCCAGAGCCATAAATTGATTGATGGATATCAGGATTATCCCCGTATCCTGAAAAATATTGGCCGATATTGTTTGCTGTATTGTTCCAGTAAGGGGCCATTTTCATAGCATATACTGGAGAGCCAAATGCCTGTAAAGTTTCTGAAAAAGGAACTGTCTGAAAATGCTGAATCCAATCTCCAGCTTCAATTATTTTTTTAATCTTTTCTGCCTGTTTTCCATATTTCTCAATAAGCTCCATATGCTTTTTAGTTGGAACATTCCCCATTCCCATTGGCAGTTCAGTATGCTCCATACCGAAATTATCAGAAAGATGAATATGTTTTATATCCTTAGCAAGCTTTTTTGTTTCCTCAAGAAGATGCTTTTCCTCATACCCGTATTTTCTAAGCATATTGATATGCCCTATGTCCCATGTTGCACCTATTAGTTTATCTGCCTGTTTTTTTGCTTCTGATTCAGAAGTTCCTTCTTTTCTTGCTTTTTCCACAAATTTCTCCCTTGTTTTTTCAATTAATTCTTTTATTTCTTCTGCCCTGTATAATCCCATTCCGGCAGGAGGGTTCTCAATACTTATTATCGGGGCTGTTTCCTTAAATTTCTTATATGCCTTAAAAGCAACATTAGAAAAAGTATCTGAAGCTTTTTCAATTGCAAAATTCCTTAATGGTTTATATATCTCAGGAGTTTTGATTGCTTCAAGAATATTCATTCCTTCTTTTATCTTTTCAGTCATATCTATCATTTTTTCAGGATTATCTTTGTAACTTTCTGTTAATGGTGCAATTTTCTTTCTAAATTTTTCAAGTTTTTCAATATCTTCTTTATTTTTTTCTCTTTCAGCATTATCATAAGCCTGATTGAAAAGCTCCTGCAGATTTCTATATGCGTCCCTGACAAAAATTTTTGAGAAATTAAGCTTGTCAACTGCTCTCTTTGTAATTTCTGCCATTATTTCTCCGTCTTTGCTACTTTTTAATTCCTGCAGTTCTTTTTCATATTTAGCCGGGTCCTTTACAGAAAAATTATATGCTTTTAAAATATTTTTTTTTGCTTCCTCATCTGCTTCTATTTCTTTATCTTTATATCTTAATAAAAAAGCAGAATCTATATTTTCTTTTGCCCTTATTACATCAATATCCATTTTCTGAAGATCATTTAACCAAGTTTCTTCATTAAATTTCTTGAGCTCTTCTTTTATATCTGGCTGTTTTCCTGTAAAATAATTTTTTTTTGGATAAGGTATTCCCCCATACTGCCCGGTTCTTTCGTTTATTACACTCATGCCAGTAGTTACTTCATTCCCTTTTTCATCCATAGTTTTTGTTTCAGGAGCAGGAAGTCCGTTGCTGGAGTGGAAAGTAATTACTATATTTCCATCTGGACTTAATCTGTGCCCTCTTTCTACTGATGAGAACATTTGCTTTTCTACTTGTTCTCTATTAGATTCACTCCAATTTCTTTCTCTGTCACTGATTCCAGTAGGCTCTAAAAGAGGGCCATGAAGAGTGAGCTCCGCACCTACTAATTTTTTTAATCTATTAAGTTCGTCAAGATGCTGATTTGGAGTTGACTCAAACACTCTTGGAATTATTGCATTAATTTCAATTACCTTAGCTCCTGTGTTTAATTTTGTGCTTACTTCTTTTAATTGATTTGCTTGTTCAGGATGACTTGATGTTAACCCAAAGTCAGATGAGCTGTATCCTTTTCCAGGTTCATATCCTAATATGTTTTCTTTATCTTCGAAATATTTGCTTCCCTCATAAAAATTGTTGTAGCTAGCCATCTTAATTATAGTTTTTCAATTTATTTAAACCTTCATATTATGCTATTATAAATCTACTCTTCTTTTTGGTTTCATTTCTTCTGCTTTTCTTTCCCTATATCTGGTAAAACCATAGTCTTCTGAATTGTGTTTAATGTTGTATGCAGTTACTTCACTTTTTATTCTTATTGCTTCAGTCCTTCTGTCTTCAAAAAAATTCAATGAATCGCTATCTCTTAATTTCACTGGTCTTTCAAGAAGATTATGCGCCTCAGTAGTTCTTTCCTTATTTACATAATAATTTACTTTTTCGTTTTGCTTCCCTCTGCCAACATCATATGCATTGGCTGTCCTTCTTTCTATCCTAGAATAATCAAAATTTTTTTCTTCTGCTGGCTGTTCCTTTATAGGCATGTAGATATTTGGAACTGATTCTCTAAAAGTATTTTCAAAAAGTTTTTTTCTAAATGTTTTTTTTGTTTCAGTTGACGCTTCCTCTGTTCTTGCCTCAAGATTAAAATTATTTTTTTCAATTTTCATTTCTTTTATTATCTTGATTCTTTTCTTTATTTTCTTGAGCTTTAATTTTTTATTTCTTTTTTTCATTATTAACTAAAATTAAAATACCGGCATGTTATGCGCTTTTTTGTATAAAGAATAAAGTTTATTGCAGCTTTCTCTGCCTTCAATAATTGCAAGAGAGCGGATGACCTTTTCCATGTCAGAATCTTTCTTTATTGGAATACTAATTTTTTTCTCTTTATTCTTTTCCTCTTCATCTTCTTTTTTAAAAATTGAGAAAAGTGCGAAAAACGGATTTACATCACTTTCATCTTTTTTTGCGTCTTTCTTTTTTTCCTCATCAAGAAATTCATCTATTTCTTTTTGTATTTGCTCAAGGCTTTCTTCTGTTGCCCCCTCAATTATTTTTAAGGCATCTCCTAAATCATCTTTTTCTATTTCTTCTTTAAGCACTCTAAGCTCCTCTTCATTCAATGCATAGCTTGTGAATGCGACTTCAAATTTTCCCCTGAAACCATGTCCTTGCCCAGACCTTTCTGGAACGCTTCTAAAATTAATTTCCACAATAACTATTGAATAATACTTTCTCATTTTATGTTTTTCAAATATTTTAGGAAGCAATCCTATTTTTACATCATCTCCTGGTTTATGTTCAGACTCTCCAAGCAATACAAGCTCAAACAAAACCGTGTTGAACATATTTACAATAGAGGCAGTTGTGGTGGCTCTTTGCTGAAGCTGCTGAGCTGCTTTCAGATAAGGCTTTGTCCATCTTGAATAAATCTTGGCATTGTTCACCTGGCTTTTTAAATAAATTTTTTCTATCTCGTATCTTTTCCTTAGTTCTTTATTGGATTCTTCTATCCATTTTGAAAATTCAGAAAACCTGTGAAGAATAATTTTCTTGACTCTATCATTCAAATCAATCTTTTCAATATCTTTTAATGAGTTTACACTCATAAATGCGTCAATAATTGTAATATATTGAAGCTGCTGCGACAGCATTTTTATGCTTGTGTTCCCTCTTTTCAAATCAACTGTATCAATCCATATCTGCTTGAGGGACAGGTAAGCTGCATTTTTCACTTCTTTATCTTTAGATTTTAATTCACCATACAGAGAAAGCCTTATTTTGAATTCTTTTAAATCGTATAAAATATTTAATATTGACTTTACGACTGTGTTTGCTGTTGCCATTAATTTCATTGCCTCTTCCTGCATTTTTGTGGCTCTCCCGCCCATCTCTGAAAAATAGCTTGAGCCTGCAGAAGATACAAAATTATCTATCAATTTGCTTACATCCATTTTTATATCGGTTTTCATGCTGTCAATTATCCAGAAATAAACAGGTTCAAGATTTTCTCCAAATGAATCATAAACAAGGGAATGCTTTTCAATTGGTTTTTTTAATCCTGGCGATGAAAAAGCGCTCTTATATTCGATTTCCTCTAAATCAAGATACTCACTTTCTATAGGTTTTGCTTTTTCCGCAGCTTTCAAATAACCCTCTTTCTTTACTTTCGTTTTTACCTCTTCTCTGACAGAACTATCGCAATAAATGTCGGGATTTATCGAGGCAATTAAATTATGAATATTTACAGTCATCTTCTTTGATTTTTCAAGGAAGCAGGTTTATTTAAATTTAGGGGTTTCTCAAAACAACAGGTTTAAATAAAACAATCGCCCTATATTAAAAATGAGATTGCTGAAAAAAAAAGAATCTAGTTTTATTGATTTCACGCTTCTTGAAAAAAAAGGAATAATTAAAAAATATCTGGAAGATGAAGCTAATAAAAAAATTGATGCTGCTGCTCAGAAAACTCCTGGTTTAGAAAGCCCTTTTTCTTTTCTGGACTCTATTGCTTCAGCATCTAAATCAGAACCTCCTGCTATAAATGAAGGGAACCAAGATATCAATGCAATAAAAATAAAGATTGATGACATGGAGTATAAACTTGAAAGATTTTTGGAAAAACTTACCCTTATAGAATCAAAGCTCAAAGATTTTGAGAGGAAAAGCGCTAATTTCAATAAATAAGCATCAGATAACCTTAAATAATTAGCTTCTTGATTATAATAATGAAAGATTTTTCAAAGAAAATAACTGCATATGCATTGAAAAATTCCATTGAATTCGGAAAGGCAGACGCTGGAAAAATACTGCCTAAACTCTTTCAGCATGGACTTGAAAAAAAAGACATAAGAAAGATTATGCCTGAAATAGCAAAGATTGTGAATGAAATCAACAAACTCGGCAAAGAAGAAAAAGAGAAAAAATTCAAGTTGTTTTCTACTCTTGTCAGAGAAAGAGAAGAAAAGGAAAAAACTCTTCCTGAACTGCCTAATGCAAAAGGGAAAGTCATAACAAGACTTCCTCCAGAGCCTTCAAAATATCTTCATCTTGGACACGCTTTGTCTTTTTTAATTAATTACTTATACGCAAAAAAATACAAAGGAAAATGCATCATCCGCTTTGAAGACGCAAATCCTGAAAAAGTATCAAAAGAATATGCTGATGGAATAATAGATGATGTAAAAAATTATCTGGGAATTAAAGTTGGTGGAATAAAATATGTCTCTGATGATATGTTAAAGATGTATAAATATGCTGTGGAGCTGATTGCGAAAAATAAGGCTTTCATGTGCTTTTGCGACAGAGAAAAAATGCAGAGTTTCCGCCATGAAGGCAAAGAATGCGACTGCAGAAACAAGAGCGTCAAGGAGAATAAAAATGAATGGGCAGAATTTCTAGCAGGCAAATATAATAAGGGCGAGGCAGTTTTGAGGTTTAAAGGAGACATGAAAAATTTAAATCATGTTTTGCGCGACCCTGTTCTTTTTAGATTAATTAATGCGAAACATTTTAGACAAGGGGAAAAATACAAAGTCTGGCCGATGTATGATTTTTACAATCCTGTTGAAGACAGCCTTATGAAAATTACACATATACTGCGCACAAATGAGTTTGATGCAAGAATAGAATTGCATGAAGAGATTAAAAAAATCCTCGGATTGAAAACACAGACTGTTGTCCAGTATGGAAGGTTTAATGTTATTGGAGCAGAAACAAAGGGAAGGGAAATAAGGCAAAAAATTGAATCTGGAGAGTATTCTGGATGGGATGATCCGCGTTTAGTAACTCTCAAAACATTAAAAAGAAGAGGCAT
>JBBSYH010000036.1:0-38051 GCA_038045365.1 Nanobdellota archaeon | reverse complement strand
ACATCAGGCTCTATAATTGCAAGTTCAATCCACTTAAAGTTTTTTACGTGGTCCACTAAAGCCATAGTATCTTCAATTAATCTTACTTCTTCCTCAGCTCTCAGCCTTCCATGTATTATGACTATCTTGTTTCCAAGTATAAGATTTAAGATTTTTTTCACCCTTTCAGATATGCTCAAGTATTCTATTTCAGAAAACGGTATTACTTGCAAGCTAAGCCCCTTTATTTTTTTGTTTCTCATTTTAAACTTTTTTTGATAGTCTGAATAAAGACTCATAAAATTCTTCAAAATTTAATCCTTCCTTTGCAGATATTCCGACTACTTCATATTCAGGAAAGGTTGATTCTATTTTTTTTACATCTGCTTTTTTCAAATCAATTTTATTTGCAGCTATTAATACAGGTATTTTTCTTGCTACCAAATTTCCTATAATTGTGATATTAACTTGGGAATAAGGATTTTCACTGGCATCAAGAACTATCACTACAGCATCCATATCATTAAGCCATTGAATGGATTCTATGATTCCTTGTGTTGCCTCTTTAGCTCTTTTTTTCGCTTCATTTTTCTTTACACCATATTTTATAAATTCCTCATAATCTATTTTCGTGGCTATTCCAGGAGTGTCTATAAGTTTGAATACAAGATTTTTACCTTTGTGTTTTATTTCAACTTTTTCTTTAAATTGCACATGTCTTGTTTCATGCGGAATTTTACTTACTTGCCCTATTTCTTCTCCAGTCCAGTCTTTGCATATTCTATTGGCTAGGCTGGTCTTTCCAGAATTTGGGGGACCATAAAATCCTATTTTTATATTAGTTTTTCTTCTAAATAAGCTTGCCAATATTCTTTTTGAAAAGCTTTTTATTATTTTGAACATTTTACTATTCTAGTAAACATATGGTCTTTTAATAAATCTTGCGTCTACCGGTCTTTGTTGTCTTCTTTCTATTTCCTCTTTAACCTTTCTATTTTCAATAAACTTAAATATAGGTATTTCAAACATGCCGGTTCTTCTTCCATCTATTTTTTTAAAGGCATAAGTTATTCTTTCTCCACTCCAGTTAGTTCCCAAAAGTTTTTTTCTTATGTCCCTATCTTCTATTTTTGCAATTCTAGAATTATATATGAAATTGACAATATTATAAAGATCATCTCTATTTTTGAAAAGATAAGATTCATAACGTCTTTTATACCATTCCTGTAAAATTATATAAACTACAAAAGTTGAGAAAAAAACAAGAGCTATCAACCAAGAAGCACTTTTAAATCTTGATTCTTCAACATGTTTTTTTATCTCTCCTAAAACACCGAGATTATTTATGTTTGGAGAAACATAAATTCCAAGCTCTGAAAGTTCAATTTTTCCAGGCAGTAAAAACTCAACTTCTAGATTGCCGGGGACAGTAATCACAGTTCCATCTCCAGAGCTTGTTTCCCCATAGTCTTTAATGAAAATTATCTCTTCTTTTGGGTAATTTAATATTAAATTTGAATCTTCTATTTCATCATTTTTTGGAGTAAGTTTAATCTTAAAATATGTAAAAATATCTTCTTTCTTATCTTCATAGTAAACCGAGATAACATCATATTTTATCTCTGAATCATAATTTTCTTTTGTCCAGTTTATTATTCTTAATCTAAGCTCTTCTTCATCTACTTCTTCAAACTCTTCTCCAGAAATATTTTCTATTATATCAGTGTTTATTCTTCCAAGTACTACTGAAAGAGACGATTTAGCTGACTCGCTGGTCGATATAGAATAAGGTATTTTAAGCTTCAATAAAGAAATTAACATTTCTGAATAATTATGGGATTCATTCGTTCTATTTAAAGAATCTGCCATTTCTGAATAATCATAGGATTCCTTTATTTTTTTTAAAGAATCAATCAATTGACTAATATTTAATACATCTTCTATTTCTTTGGATAAGCCAGCAGAATAGTTTTTTATCTGTGAATTTATATCTTTTATTCTAGCATCATATTGCTCTACTATTGCTTTAGAGGAGGTCTTTGCATCTCCTGCTCTGACTTTGAAAACTCTTGATGATTTTACTCCATCTTCTCTAGTAAGTTCTACTTCCATTAAATATTCCTTTTCTTCAAGATATTTATGCGATATTTTTTTGCTTAGAGAATTCGTAATTTTTTCATCTCCAAATTTCCAGGAAGAAGCAATAATTTTTTCAGTTGTTATTGCTTCTATTTTATAATCTATTCCAACAAGAAAGAACTTTTGAGATATATCAAATTCAAAGCTTTGAGAAACCTTTATATCCAATGGTTCTGGCAATATCATTTTGCCTCCAAGGCTAAGTGCAAGTTTTCTCTCTCTTGATCCTAAAGGAATTTTTATACCCGAATGTTCAAGTTCAATATCAAGATATTTTGAATCTATCGTAGAATCAGTTTTTTCTACTAGATAAATTTTAGAATTGCTCAATCCAGACGCTCCAGCAGCGTTATATTGTATTTCCGCATTTGAAATAACCAGATTCTCCATTTTTTCAGGAATTATCTCAAAAGGTATAATGCAGCCATCTATAGGACACGCCCTATCGTATTTTTCGCTTACATAATCATCAAGATACTCTGCAAATCTTTTTCCAGATATTTTATTAAAAGTAGTTTCATTAATTTCAATATTCGGGGTGTCAAACTGTAGAGCATCTGCAAAAATTTCATAATCCCTGGCATAATTATTAAAATCTATATCGGAATTTCCACATATCTCGCCTTCTTGTTCAGATCTTATTCTATAATCTTTTGAAGTATCTGATGAAACACATATATAATATTCTTTTATATTTATGTTGCTGAAATTAATAATGCACTTTAATTCTTCTGTTTCTTGAGAATGTTTAGGAAGATTGCATTTTCCAAGTTCATCCCATTCATTGCTATAAATTTGCATTTTTATATTGGTGCTTCCTTGCGTACTGTTTTTTATTTTAGCACCGACTTGAAATGCAGGAGCAGGAACAAGTTTTATTTTTTCACAATACGGAGTGCTCGTTATAGTTGCCAAGTCATAATTTTCAACAGAATTGTCGAAGCATCCGTATTGCCTGTTTCCACAAGGCACTCCAACATATTTGTAGTTTTGAATATAAGTTTCATTCTTATCAAGGGTATCTATTAAAAACTGCCCATAACATGTTGCAGCGCTGTTTCCAGATAAAGAGAATTTTGCAGATTTTATCTCTATATCTCTCCCACTTAATTTAAATCCAAAAATTTTTCTTTCTCCAGGTTCTAATGATATATCATTTATTTGATTTTTTGCAATATATTGCGAGGCGCAATTTATAGTGCTGCAATTGTAATCTTTTACTTCAGAAAAAGAATTTTTCTTCAATAGCTCAATGAGGGTTATCTCTCCTTCAAAATTACTGTTTAATATAGAATTAACAGGTTCTTTTTGAAAACTGATATTTATTTTTCCTTTTATTTTATCTCCACCACTATAGCTTTTTGCAATATTATTATTTGCATAGTTAAATCCTGCATTTACGATAGGCAAAAAAGCCAAAATTAATAAAATTAACACGCCAAACCATACTTTTTTTTCCATATCTATTTTAGCAAACGCTTCTTTAAAAACATAATTATTTTCTTTTTCTTGTCATTAAATATATCAATATTATAATAATTAAGGCAGCAGTAATCTGCATAATTCCTGAAAATGGCAGTTCAATTACAGATCTTCCACAAGGAACTCTCTCAAATTCTTTTGGAGTGCATGATACGTGTGAATTCCCAACAGGCACCATTTTTATTTTTTGGAATTCTGTTTCCTCACCACATAAAGTTTCTTCAATAACTTCATACTTACATAAAGTTGCTTCCCCACATAGGTTTATATCAGGGTTATCAGGACTTATAGGAATATTATTTTTTTTAACTATTGTACATTTCCCAGTATCTTTTGGTCCGTTCCATTCACACTTGCATGTATCAGCTATCCAGCACCCATTTTGGAGTTTTGGAGGAGAATCACAGCCCAACATTTTTGACTGTTGATCTGTTAATGGTCCATAATTTCTATTTGCTCCATTAAAGTTGTTGCAGTTAGATTCATCTTGTGAAGAACACGTAGTTTTTCTTTTATCTCCTAAAAGTCTGCATCCAGATTCACCTATTTTTGTAGAACATGTCCAACCAGCAGGACAGCAGTCATCATTACTATTTAGGATATCGTTTCCAGCACAACCTATTGTCTTCATAATAGGCAGACTTTCTATTACATTTCCATCTTTAATTTTCTTAAACTCTCCAGCCGCCAGATCGCATACACCTGCTGCGTTTCCAGGTAAAACTGTGAAAGTTCTATTGAATTGTTTCTGAACATTTACATTGTTCTTATTATAAGAAAGAAGAAGGATTATTATCTTTTGTCCAGGACTGAAATAATTTACTTTTCCAAATGATTTTCCAAGTCCAGAAGGTACAAGTGCGAGTCTTTCAGAAGTCCAGTCAAATTTAATATCTTTAAATTCATCTCCAACAATTATATCAGTAGATTTAGACACAGCTAAATTACTGCTAATAGGACAATTGTTTATTCCACTAGGTGCATTCTTTGTTATCACAGGGCATATTCCTGCTAGGCAAACTATTTTATTATCTTGGCAGCTTGTTATTGCTCCAGTTTGTTGTACAACATAACTATCCTTCGCCATATAATTAACAATCATTCCATCAGATTTTGGGTCAGAATGAATTACTTCCTTATGGCGCGGTTTTTCTATGAAAGCAAGCGGATCATTTTCATTAATATTCCCAAGCAAAATAATTCCTATTTGATCCTCAGCAGATTTTCCTCTTCCATCTATTAATTTAATTGTTATTGTCTTTTGCCCAGGCTGAGTAAATACATTGCTAAAGCTTTTTTTTATCTTATTTGCATCAGAAAGAGGTTCTTCATCTATCCTCCATTCAGCACTTGCAATTTGGCTATTTACTATTTCGTTCACATATTCAAAATTTATGTTTGTTCCTGTGAAATATATCTGCCTGTGTTCAGGCCCAGTTATTCTTACAGTAGGATAAATAAAAGGACAGTCAACATTTTTGACTTTAAACATACCAGAAGTCTTCTTTTGATTTATACCAGTTCCATCTCCAGCAATCGCTTCAAAATTAAAATCTAATTCACTGCCTTCAGCTATTTTATCAAAATAACTTTCTTCTATAAACCAATCTGCTTTTGCAGTATTTTCAGAGACAGCTCCCGATAGAGTGGCAAGTTCCACATTAATTCCTGTTCTTTTTGTTATTTTAAATTTAACAATTTCTCCATTCTGAGCATTTTGCAATTTCGCAGCCAACCTTACAGTACAGAGCTTGTTGCTATTTGTTATTACAGTATCTTTTAAATCTGTCCAATCAACTGAATTTATTTGCCCATTTCCCAAAGTAGCTGAACAGCACAATTTCTGCGGATAAAGAGGATCATCACCATATGATATATGGGAATTTGTTGTTGACGACAAAGAGGCCACAACTTTTTCCGTATTTAAGCAAGTTGTTTTAAGAGCACATTTCAAATCGCCATAACAAATATTTATCGGATAATTTGTTCCCAAAGGCCCTTCAACATGTGCATTTGTTTCAGAACTCAATTTCAATACAATATTTCCATTATTGACTGAGCATAAATGAGGATCTGCTCCAGCAACAGGCACATAAGGGGATCCAAAAATTTCATCATAACATATTACATTCTTATAATTATTTTTTGAGTAAATTTCAGCGTGAGAGTTTGTTAACGAAGAAAGTTTTAATATTTTCTGATTATTGAAAGAGCATTTTGATTCTTTATAAAATTTCATAACTTCAGCATCAGTGAAAAGAGCATCATAAATAGATAATTCATCAATAAGTCCATTGAATGGATAAAGATTGCTTCCAAGCTTTCCTATGAAAATAGGTCCAACACCATTAGCTATAACAAATCCTATTAGACTATTCCCAACATATGCTCCATCACGATACATTTTAACTTCTGCATTAGATGATTTATAAGTCATAATCAAATGCACCCATTTTCCATTATCAAGACCAGGAGATTTAACCTCGTCAATTCCTCCATTAAAATCTTTAGTTCTAACTATATAATTATCAATATTAGTACTTGCATCTTTTTCAGCAAACATTAAATATTGTGTATTAACTTGTCCATTAACAGTCTTTTCAATAATCCCCCCATACATGCTATCGACATTTGATTTTACCCAGGCCGATATAGTAAAATCTTTATTTTTAAAATCAAATTTCTCATTGTAAAGGACTTCAATATAATTAGCTATGTTGCCATTAAAACTAGCTGCCTTGCCCGATATACCATCAACAAAATTAACCGTCCCCCTAATTATTCCATCAATCTTGTTGATTGAGCTGTCAACAGCATTTCCTTCAAATTTCCAGTTAGCAATAGGATTACCAACAACCGCAGAACTAAGAGATATGAATAATATAAAAATAGTAAAAATACCAGTTATCACTGCTAATTTTTTCATTTTTATAGTTGGCAGAACTACTTTATAAACATTTTTAAAATCGTTTCCATATATAAAGTTTTATTCTTTTTGGGTTTAACTCTTTTATATTAAGATTCGTACTTACTATTCTTTCAATTATATATACTTCAGTTTCTTTAGAAGGCATTTCTCCTTCTAAAAGGATACATGCATCATTAATATCGCATATTTTAACTTTTTTTTCGAAGTACTGATTTGTACTTGCAGGCATAAGAGCATTGATTTTTCCTATTGCTATTTCAGGACTATTAAATATTTCTTCTCTTATTTGCTTGTCTTTCGCTGCCTGATCTAAAACAGAGTAAAATATGTCTAAAGAATTTTCCTGTTTCTTTGCATCTCTGAATTCAGATATTGCAAAAAAAGTCCCTATTATAATTATTAATGCTACGCACGCTTCAACAATTTTCAACCATCCTTTTTTTGCTTTTATTACCATATTGTTACTTTAAGGTTTCCAAATTCTCTTTTTCCATTTGTTCTCAATATTTCTTTTTTCAAAGTTTTTAGAAAGATTTCCGCTTCTTTTTGTTCATCACGCTTAGCTTCAATATTTTCACCTAAAGAAAAAGATAGCACAAATCCAAATTCTGTTCTTTGAAGATTTAATTTTTTTCTCAAGTTTTCATAATTAGCATCATAAGAATTCTTTAATTCTCTTGCTTTTTTTTCAGATATTAATTTTCTTGAATTCATTGAAGATATTTTATAAAATTGCTCATTTACATCTGGTTTTTCCAAAACAGCTCCAGAACTAGAAAAATCATCACTTAAATAGACATTAATAAAATCTTCTTCTTCTTTGGTCCAATCAAAATAAATTATGCCGCTTTCATAATTTATCTCTGAGTTTAAGACATTTCCGGTTTTAAAAGATTCAACTCTCGACACTTTTTCTAATTCTATTTTATCTCCAAGAGCTATAGAAATCGCTTTGTTTTCAATTGGAACTACTGCTTTGTTTATTTTTACATCATAGCTTTCAAGTTTGACATTTACCTCTTTTTCAATCTCATTAATAGCATATATTAAAGAAGAGTCAACAGCTCTTGTATTTTCTGCAGGATTAAAAAAATAAAGTGCAAACATAACACTAGATACGAATATGACAAAAGCAAGTATTATTTCAAGCTGCGCTATTCCTTTTCCCCCCATGATTCATTATAATACACAGCATTTATATAAATTGCTCCTCACTACTTTAAGATGGAAGTTGATGGTTTTCTAAATAAAATAAAGAGCAAGAAGGAGCTTTCAGGTATTAGCGATTTCATAATTCTTTCTTCACTTGAAAAATATTTCAAAAAGAATAAAATAAGTAAAAAAAAACTTAGTTCCAAAGACTCTAAACTAATTGTCAAAGAAATACGTTCAGATCTAAGGAAATTATTAGGCAGATTTGAAAAAGATTCCAGTAAAAGGAAAACTCTTCTTGAAACAAACAAAATCGATGATATCTTAAATACACACATTTCTACAAAAGAGAGAAAGGAAGATTATCCATTGATAATTTCTCTAATCAAAGAATTAAATCCAAATTCAATATTGGATATTGGTTGCGGCTTAAATCCCCTTGCTCTCGCTTCTTCCAAAATAGTTTATTATGCATTAGATATAAATAAAGACGAAATAGATTTGATAAATAATTTCTTCAAGCGAAACAATATAAAAGGAAAGGCTTTTTTTCATGATTTAAGGAACTATGATTCTAAACTTCCAGAGGTAGATCTTTGTCTTTTACTTAAAGTTCTTGATATTATAGAAGAGAAAGGGCACAAATTAGCAGAAAAAATAATAAAAAATCTGAAATGCAAGTGCATAATAATAAGTTTTTCAGTAAAAACATTATCAGGAAAGCCAATGAACCATCCTCAAAGAGGATGGATAGAGAGACTGCTAAATCGTCTTGGCTATTCTTTTAATTTGATTAAAACAAAAAACGAGATATTTTATATTGCTTCACCCAGAAATTGCCAGCCTGATACCAGATGATACTAAAAAGGCAGTTATTGTAAGGAAAAAAGAGTGTCTTATGCCGTTTTTTAGAGAACCCTCTGTTAGTTTCCCTATTATTAGCCCAGAAAAAAACCCCTCTATCAAAAGGAGATATAAAAAAGGACTTGCAAGTTTTTCAGGATCCAACTTAGTAGAACTAGTTTCCGAAGTCTTTGAAAAATCTAGTGCAGAGTTTAAATCAGCATCTACGTCAAAACCAACATCAGTTACAAGAGGAAGTATTTTGAATTCCATTACTAGCATTATTCCTATGAATATGAAAAATATAATATATCCCTGCATCACAAGGGCATATATCGCGCTCTTTCTTTCTTTCTTTAATTTTTCAACTTCAGATATCGATTTTGCAGATGATTCAAGTATATAGTCTATTTCTCCTCCTGCTTTTTCTGCTTCGCTTATTAATGTAACAGATCTGCTTATTACAGGATTGCCTATTTCAAAAGCAAATGTTTGCATTGCTTTGCTTACAGGTATTCCTATAGATATTTGATTTGCTAGTTTTTTAACATGAGGGCCTAATTGACCATACTCATTACTTTTCATATTAATAATGCTTTTACTTATAGGAGTTCCAGCACCTACACTTTCTGCTAGATTTCTAGAAAATTCCAAAAACATTGCGCTCATTTCATCTTCTTTTTTGTTTTCCATTATTATATCCATTATAAATGGCAATACAATAATGGAAAATGCAATTCCGATTAAAAATAAAAATAAGTCCTTATCTTCCTTATTTGTAAAGAACACAATATCAACTATCAATATTAAGGTCCCAAATATTAATCCTATCAAATGTATTTTTTTTAGCTTCATGTTAATAAGCCGGTTGCTTTAAATGCAGTAAAATTAAGAATAACACATTTATTAAACTTATTATGCCGATTATTAAGACAGTCATATTTAAAGAGGAAAAATTACTTCCTGCAGCTGAAACAGATATCATTACAAGAAGAACCATCAATATCATAGGGGCTGCCAATACTACAGTTATATACATATCCATAAAAGTTTCTGCAATTTTCGTATATTTTTCTCTATCTAAACGATACGTTGCGAGCAGAGATTCTGATCTTTTTTCAAAAAAATCTTGAAGATCCCCGCCAGAAGTTATAGTAGTCGCTATTCCGGAAAAAAGCTCAGCCAGTTTAGTACTTGGAGTTGTTCTTGACACATTATTTAATGATGTAATAAGGTCAAATCCATGAAGATTTATTTGATTAATTACTTTTCTTAGTTCTCTTCTTAAGTAGGGATATTCTTTATTAACAGCAATAATTTTGAATATCTCGCTTGGTTCTATTCCAGATCCAGAAATTGCACTCATGTGTATTACAACAAATGGCATTTCTTGATCTATTTTTTTCGCCATGGATCGTCTTTCAGTTCCAGGATAATAATACATTATAAAAAACACAAAGATTGGAATTATAATTGGAATCCAAATTAAATAAATTATTCTCAAAAGAAATCCACTATTATAAAGCGAGAAATAGGGAGCAATCAGGTTTATTTTTACAAAAATCAGAAATGTGGAAATTAAAATAGATAAGAAAAAAGAGATAAAAACCGTGAAAAGTGTTGTTGCTACATAAGCAGCTAGTAAAACATCGATATTTGATTTTTTCAGTTCAAAAGATAAAGATTTGAAATAACCTTGGTTTAGCAGTGCAAGGGCATTATTAAGAAAAACTTTATTTGACAGTTTAATATATCCCCTAGATGCCTTGAATTCTTCAAATTTTTCAATATCTGCAGGTTGCTTTTTCTTTATTTTACCGAGTAAAGAATCATTCAAGCTTAATTCTTTTAAAAAATTCTCTCTATCTTCTTTCTTTATAGTAACATTAATTAAAGATTTTGCCCCCTTAAATTTTATTTTTTCCAGATCTGTTTTTGAGGATATAGCGGGCAGTTTATTTATTATAGATATCTCATTAATAAGACCAGGTATTGAATTATTAATTAGTTTAATACTTCCTCTCAAAGATTCTATCGCAGTAATAAGAAGTTTTCTTTCTGAAGGACTGGCATAATCAAGTCTTATCAAATAATTAGATATCTCTCGTAGCATTTCAATTTCAGTCCCAATATTTTGCCTTATTTCATCTATCATATTAATTTATCAATTTCTTTTTGAAAATTAAGAATTTCCTTTTTAGCAGAATTTAATTTCTCCAAATCGTTATTCTTTTGCGCTTCTTCTAAACTATTAAGAGCATCTTTTATGCCTGTCAAGAGCTGGGCTATAAGGCCAACATCCTCTTTTTCCATTATATTAAAATTGTAAAGATATTTAAATATCTTTCATTTATATGAAACTCAAAATTGAATACAAGAATACGGCAATTTGCATTATCCTTCAAGATTATATTTGTTAAGTACTTCAACTGGATTTTTATAATAGTCATTTATTACTTTTTGTACTTCTTCAAATCCAAAAATTTTTCTCTTATAAAGTTCATACATTAATTTTGTCCGAGTAATGAATTCTTTTTCTAGTTTTTCAAGTGGAATGCCGTGCCTGGCAGATATTTTCTCAAAAATCTTGCTTTGTTTTTTGTAATAGAAAATATCTTTTAATGGATCCCAGATTAAAGGAGTATTTACTAAGGCAGTTCCATCTCTGTTTACATTTACTATCTCAACAATCTCTCTTAATCTTCTGGTTTCTCTTTTATCAACTATGGCATGTGTTGCAATTGCAACACAATCAAGTGAGTTTACAAGAGTCGGAGATAAGTTTATTGGGGGAGTCTGTAATCTCCTTATTAAAGTATCAACAGAATCTGCATGAAAAGTGCTTAATGAAGAGTGTCCAGAAGCCATTCCTTGAAATAATACAAAAGCTTCTTTTCCTCTAACTTCCCCCACTATAAGATAATCAGGATTCTGCCTGAAGGAATTTTTAAGTATTGCAAAGAGGTCAACTTCTCCAACTTTTCCGATTCCTATAGATGTTCTTGCAACTGCCGGAAGCCAGTTTTCCCTTGGTAAATTAATTTCTCTAGTATCTTCAATCGAGACAACTCTTGCTTCAGGAGGTATAAAAAAAGCCAGTGCATTTAATAAGGTTGTTTTTCCAGATGCAGTTCCTCCGCTTATCAGAATACTTGACTTATACTGCAGTAATATCCAAAAATAAGCCAGCATTTCAGGGCTCAATGTGTTTAAGGAGATTAATTGTACTGGGGTCCAAGGCACTTTAGTAAACTTTCTAATTGTGAAAGTAGGCCCGCGAGAAGTTACATCCTTAGTATAAGTTGCATTGACTCTGCTTCCGTCCGAAAGATTTCCATCAAGAAGAGGCTGCGCATATGATATATATCTTCCAGTTCTCTGTGCAAGTTTTTCAACGAAGCTGGCTACTTTTTCTAAACTTTCGTATTTTATATTAGTTCTTAGGTTTCTATAGACTCTATGTACAATATATATCGGAGTGTCAATTCCATTACATTCAATATCTTCTATAAAATAATCCTTCAATAAAGGGTCAATTTCATTTAATCCTATAAAATCTCTAAATAAATAATAAAATATTTTTTCATAAGTCTCAGGGGATATCTTCATGTTAAGTTCATCTATCAGGAGTCGTGCTGTTTTATCTATATAATTTGTAGTTGCCTCAACAGTTTTTTCAACAGCTACATTTATATTTATTAATTCTAGCATAGCCTCTTCTAATTTTATGAGGGATTCTTTTTCATAATCTTTTAGAATAGGTTCTTCAATTTCATAGAAAAGTTCATTTATTTTATTATCCCAATAAATATGTGCTGAAGTATAAGGAGGAATAAGCATATATCTTACATTAACTAGCTTTTTGTCTTTTGGTCTCGGTATAGCCGGAATCGTAGGATTAGTATTAATTAATATGCCCATATTAAGTTTAGTATTCTATAATTATTTAAAGTTATCCCCTGGAAATCTCTATTATATTTATTTTATTTTCTTCATTTCTTATTGAAAATTTATAAGGTATAGGGGCAGAGCTAAATGCTTTTTCTTCGTCATTTTTGTTATAAACTATGTCAGTATTTTTATAATCTAAGGTAAGAGTAATTGAACTTGTTTTTGCACCTTCTTCAGAAAACATTATTACTCTCCCATAAGGTATGTTTATTCCAGGTTCAGAGTATGGTTTGCTCAATCCAATTATTTTAAATATTATTTTATTGTCTTTTGCATTTATAATCAACTCTCCTTTTTTCATAGTAAAATCTACATTTCTGGTATTGCCTTCTCCTTGAGAAATTACTTCATTTATTTTGCTGTCTATTAAGTTTAAGGTATCTATACTTTGCCCAATAAGCAGATTATCTCTTGTTTCTTTTATTTTTGGAGTCATAAACCCCAAAACCAAGGCTATAAGCATAAGTCCTATAAGTGTATATAGTACAGTTTCAACCCATATTTGTCCTTTTTTCATTTTATATTAAACTGATTTCTTGGTTACACGAAGATATTTTTATTGAGTCAGATATAGGACATACTCTTCCAGAAGTAAGTGCGGGGTAAATATCCATTTCATCATAATTATCATTAGAGTTATAAACATATGTAATAACAGAGCCATTTACAGGAATTTTTAAAGATTTATCGCTCTCAAATATTTTCACTCCATTAGTGCCAGTATTTTCTCCATTTCTTATCTTAACAACTTTTGAGATTTCTTTATTACGAAAAACAATATTAAATCCTGCTATTTGGGCAGGATTCTCTGCTCCAGATTTTACAGATAATCCATATTTACCGAGCATTTTGCAGTTGTAATTATAATCCTTATATATAGATCCTGTCTTTATTCTGAAACTCTCTTGAAAGCTAAAGTGATCTCTATAATCTAAACATTCGCTGCTCTTTGAAAGGTTATTTTTTACAAAAGGTATTACAAATTTGGCAAGAAATGCTCCCAAGACTATAGTAAGCATTATTAAAAGCACCGTAGCTACTATACCAGACATTCCTTTATTATTTTTTCTCATTTTTATAATACTGCTTCTGTAACGAATCCATAATCTTCATTACAAGTATAAGCTTTTTTTGTTTTTCCAGATTCTCCAAGAAGTACAGGAACAACTATTACATTATCTCCAATTATTAATTTATCAGTTTCAATTTTAAGAGTTGCATCATTCCCACTTTTTATTGCCATACTTGGATGCTCTGCTACTCCAATTATCTCAACAAAACCTCTGGATTTTTTTCTTAATTCTATTGCATATATGGGTATAGATCCCTTGTTTACTACTGCTACACTTACTGAACCTTGCTTTACAATAACATCGCTTTCAAATTTTATATCATCACACAAGAGTTCTATTGCTTCTGGCCCTGATCCAAGATCTTTTTGCGTTTTCTCAGCAATAAAGCTTCTCGCCCAAATTAGTATTATAATTGCTAAAACGACTGTTATTAAAAGTAAAAGCATTGTAGCAATTACTGGAGATAATCCTTTTTTCTGCATATTCTTTAATAAGATCATAACTTTAAAAACTTAATCTAAAGTAAATTATTTGTTCTTCTTAAACACTCTCAACTTTACTCTTAGTTATCCACTCAAATGCTGAATATGCAGCAGTGCACCCATCAGCAACACCAGTAATTGCTTGTTTAAATGGTTTGTCTGTAACATCTCCAGCTGCAAAGATTCCTAAAATATTTGTTTCAGAAGTCTTATGGTCAATAACAATCTCTCCTTTTTCGTTTGTTTTAACTCCTAGTTTTTTAGCAAGCTCAGATAATACGACATGTCCAATTGCAACAAAGACTCCCTGCACATCAAGTTCTTTGCTCCCATTATATTCTCCGTCTAAAACTATCGACTCGACAAACTTATTTCCTTTTATTTCCAGTATATTTATTCTATTGATTATCTCAATTTTTTTATTTGCTTCAACTCTTTTTAAATTGATTGGCTCAGGTCTTATTTTTTCTCCACGATAGACAATATAAACTTTTTTTGCATGCTCTGCAGCAACCAATGCATCCTTTATTGCACTATCACTTCCTCCTACAACACATACCACTTTATTTTTGAATAATGGCGCATCACATAATGCGCAATAGACCACTCCGCGATTTTCAAATTCCTTGCTTCCAGGAACTTCAAGTTGCCTCCATTTTGTTCCTGTAGCAAACAAAATTGTTTTTGCAATATATTTACTTTTGTTGGTTGTCACAGCAAAGTATTTTCCTATTTTCTCTACACTCGCGGCTTTTTCCTGCTTGATTGTTACTAAATCATATGAGCGTGCGTGTTTTTCAATAGCATCGCTTAACTCTGTACCAGTTAAGCGTATAAAACCAGGATAATTTTCAACTATATTGGTTGGGGTGATTACCCCCCCAATAGGTAGCTCTGAGCCATGCATTGCTCCCAAGCACAAAGTTTTCAATCCAAGTCTTGCACCATACATTGCCGCAGCTAGTCCTGTAACTCCTGCCCCCAAAATTAAAAAATCGTAATGATTTTCATTTGCAAGGTCTTTTTTCATATATTTTTCTCACATGCAGATTATATAAAGAATTCGTTTGTTATACCAAAGAAAAGAAGATTTATATAATTTATTTTCTTTAAAATAAAGAATGGCATACGATTTTATTGTATTTGGAGGAACAGGATTGCAGGGGCGCATTTGCGCTCGAGATTTATTGAATTCAGGATACAGTGTTTTGCTTGCTGGAAGAGACTCTAGCGGAATCAAAGATCTCTTAAAGAACAAGAAAGCAGAATTTATGCGTATCGACTTGCAAAACCAAGAAGATATTATAAATGCCATAAGAAGCTCTAAAGCCAAGATCGTAATTAATTGCGCAGAGTTCAAATTTAATCTATCAATTATGCGCGCATGTTTAAAGGCAAAAAAATCATGTACTGATCTCGGTGGACTGCAAAAAGTAACTAAGGAACAATTCAGGCTTAATTCTTTATTTAAGAAAAATGGAATTTTATGCATAACAGGATGTGGCTCAACTCCAGGGATTTCTAATGTCATGGCTGCCTACGCTGTAAATAAGTTTGATTCAGTAGAAACAATTCTGCTCGGATTCGCTTGGAATTCAAACAAAAAAGTGTTTGTTGTTCCATATTCTATGGAAAGCATTTTTGATGAATTTACACAACCCCCAATAATATTTTACAATGGAAAATTTAAAAAAGAGAATAAAGTGAGATGCAAAGGGACTTTTAATTTTCAGGCAGTAGGAAAACAAACAGTTTATTGTATAGTGCATTCTGAAGTGTATAGCTTTTCAAGATATTTTAGGAATAAAGGACTGAAGAATATATACTATATGGCGGGATTTCCGGAACATTCTATGAAATTTATTACAGAACTCATGGATTCAGAATTTTCTTATAGCGATGTTGCAAAAGAAAATAAAATCAAGTCTATTGATTTTGTAACTCGTATTTTAAAACAAATTCCTACTCCTGCAGGATATAAAGAAGTGGAAAATATCTGGGTAAAAATCGAAGGCATAAAAAATGGAAAAAAAGTAAAAAGCGAAATGAATTGCATCACAAAAACAATAAAAGGGTGGGAAAGTGCAGGAAGCAATATTAATACTGGCAGAACTATTTCAATTATTTCACAAATGCTTTTAAGGAAGAAAATCCAGGCTAAAGGAGTGCATGCTCCAGAAAGCATCGTGCCTCAACAAGATTTTTTCAGAGAACTGGCAAAGCGCAGGATATTTGTTTATGAAAATGGAAAAAAGTTATTAATTAATCAGTCACTTTAATTTAAAACATGGATAAAAATCTATTGGCATATCTGGAAAAATCTGAGATATCATATAAGAAATACAAGCATACTCCCGTTTTTACAGTAGAAGAATCTGAAAAAAATGCACAAATAAAAAAGATTCCCGGATTAAGAACAAAGAGTTTGTTTCTCAAAGACGAAAATTCTAATTTTTATTTGATTTGCCTACCAGGTAAAAAAAGACTCAATATAAAATTTCTTAAGCAATATTTGAAAACTAAAGATCTTAATTTCAGTAATCCAGATGAACTTTATCAGGAGCTTCAAGTAAAACCTGGAAGTGTTTCTCTTTTTTCAATAATTCATGCAAAAAAAACTAAACTCATAATTGACAAAGAAGTTTGGCAGGCAGAATCAGCAGGATTTCATCCCAATATAAACAAATATACTTTTGTTCTTACACACAATAGTTTAAAAAAATTTTACGATTCTCTTTTATGTCAAAAGGAGATTATTGAACTTGGATAAGAGATACGCAGCTATTTTAGCTTTTTTAGTTACTGCATTGATAATTTTTAATGTATATTCTTTTTCATTATTCAAAGAAAGAGATAGCATTATTATTGCTAGAGTAATAGATGGGGATACCGTCCAAACCAACAAAGGAGAAATAATACGTCTTTTAAATATAAATTCTCCTGAAAAAGGAACAAAAGGATATAATCTATCAAAAGAATATTTAGCTTCTTTTATAAATGATTCTCTATATATTAAAAAGAAAGGGGCAGATAAATACGGAAGAACTCTTGGAAAAATCTATTCGCCAGATTATTTAAATTTAAAAATAGTTGAGCTTGGTTTTGCATCGAAATTTTTAGTTGCCGATGAAGAATTAAAATATTTTTCAGAAGCAGAAAGAAAAGCAATCGAAAAATCTCTAGGCATATGGAATAAGTCAATTCATTATGGATGTTTTTCTTCATATATTAATAAAAAGGATGAATACATTATTTTAAAGAATAAATGTTTAAATCTAGATATTAGTGGATGGACAATGAAAGACGAAAGCCGTAAAATTTACAAATTCAATGAAATAGAAGTTGGAGAAATTACAATACATTCTGGGAAAGGCACCAATAATTTATCAGATTTATTTTTTGGCAGTTCAACAAATATATGGAACGATGATAGAGACACCCTATATTTATTTGACGAAAATGGAGGAATAGTTCATTTTAATTCATATGGTTACTAAATTTCTATTTGCTTCCATAGTATTCTTATTAAGTATATCAACAGTTTATGCTTTAGAGTTTAACTTTACTTCTCCAGCAAATGCTTCTTTAAAAGATAACATTTCTATAACAATATTATCCAATACAACTGAAACATATGATGTAAAAATTTACGTCATTGATAATAGTTCAAAGATAATCTCTGAAATTTTCTTGGAAAAATGGAGAAATCCATTTTATTTCTTAAAATCTGTTTATCCCAAAGTATCAGATTATGTAATAAGAGTCTCAAAATCAGCAGGAAATTTTAGATTATGTGTTAAACTTAGAAAATCAGGAAAAACAATTTCTGATGAGAAATGTTCTAATATATTGATACTATCTTCAGAAGAAAAGAATATATCTCAAGAAGAATCAAATAAAAGCACTCAAGAAAATGTAACTTTAAACAGCACTATTGAAAAGCCATTATTAAACAAAACATCTCAGGTAGAGGGAAAAAACAATACAGAAATCATTGCAAGAGCAGAATCCTCAACAGAAGTTAAAAAACAAGAGAAAATAATTCTGAAAAGTAAAAATTCTTCTGCGGAGCAAAAAACATTTATTACTAAAGAAGGCAAGACAAGATTTACCATAATTTATTCTTTTTCAGTTATTTTACTGCTTATAATAGTTCTATTGCTCTTAAAAAGGATACAAAAAACACTTTAAGTTTTTTATACGAGAATATTTAAAAATAGGGTAAATTTAATTCAGATATGGATAAATTACAAGCAAGACTTATTCTTGAAATATTGGGTAGGCCAGCCAACCATATAAAAGAAGCATTAAATGAATTAACTAAAAAACTTGCATCAGAGCCGGGAGTAAAAGTAATTGAAAAAATAATACACGAGCCGGTTCTTGTAAAAGACGCAAAGAATTTATATACGGCTTTCGTAGAAATCTCACTTGAATTTGATTCACTCTCAAATTATTTTGGTATTATTTTTGCTTATATGCCTTCAAATATTGAGCTGTTTTATCCAGAAAAAATATCTCTTTCTAACGAAGAGCTTAATCAATTTGGAAATAAAATTCTCCAAAGATTGCACGATTATGATGCGATAACTAAAAATATACTAACTCAAAAAAACATTTTGGAAAGCAAGCTAAGAGAAACTATCTCTTCTACACCAGATCAGAAAAAAAGAAATAAAAAAGCTAAAAAGAAAGATTCAAGAAAAAAGAATTAAAAATAATCAAGGAACATTCTTTTCTTCAATATTTTTATCGATAAAATCCTTATTTTTCTCAGTTCCTTTGTATTTCATATATAGATAAATCAAAGAAAGCAATACTATCCCTGCAATTAAATATCCTATCCACGCTTTGCTATTTTCTTTTATTTTAATGCATTTTTCTAGGCAGCATTTTCCATCAGCGCTTTCTTTGTATTGTTCAGAACACGCCTCTTTTTCAGAGCATATTTTACCTCCAAGCTCTTCGCATTTGTAATTGCTTTTACTCAAATTACTTCTTCTTAAAATTTCACTTGCATTTTTTGTAAATTCTATTTTAACTGGCAGCTCAAAACTAACATTTTCATATTTTAAATATATTAATTCATTTACATTATCCTTTCCATCCTTAATGCTAAAATTAAAGTGTTTTTTTTCATCTTTTTCCAGATTAAATTTCTGGTTTGAGGATATTGAAAATATATTTTTATCATATTGTAAAATAATATTTTCTATCTTTTTCCCAGCATTATTTGCAATTGTGAAGGAATATGCCCTAGGTTTTTCAGAAATAAGCTCAATGCCTTCTATTTTGTCAGGAATAAACTTTAATGTTTTTTCGCTATCTGCTTTTTTCCAACTGTCATTTTTTATTATATAAACCGGAATTAAATATTTGCCTATAGTAATATTCGTTAATCCGGAAATACTAAAATTTTCAATTGAAAATCGTATTGTATTTTTTTCTGGTTTTAAAGATATTTCTCTCTTATTAGGAAAATCCAAGTTTATTTTTTTATCATTATTTCCATATAAATAGACTTGAATCTCAAAATCCTCTTTAGTCGAAATTAAGCCAGGTTTCACATTGTATTCAGTTAGATTTCCTTCAACTGAAAAATTTCTTTGAAAAGTTATTTTTTCTAAAATTCCTGTAGAATCAGTTAAAATATCTTTTATAACTAAGGTATAATTATTTTTAAGTCCAAAATCCGATGGAGACACAGCCCAAAGGAAATATTTTTCTCCAAGTCTTTTCACATCATATTCAAAAGAGGACACCATAACATGTCCCCTTTTAAATTCCACGTTTTCTTTTGTTATCGGCCCTAGAATATTTCCCTTTATTTCCGCAATTATAGTTTCTCCAGGTTGATAAGATTCTTTAATTTCAGTTTCTATTGCCAGGACATTAACAGAGAGTGTTGCAAAGATAATTATTAGAAATAAATATTTTATCATTTTATTTACTCATCTCTTTAAGCTTTCTTAGCGTATCTTCAACTTCTTTTTCTTTTGGAGTAAGAGTTCTTTTTTGCAGAACAGGGCGCTGTCCAATAGCTCTTTGTATATGTATATTTGGAGCAGTTCTTCTTATTCCAAAATTCGGAGGAACAGAAGGCCTTCTTATAGGAGTTATCTCTGCTTTTCCCTTCATTTTAAATAACCATATTCTTATTTTGTTTCTAAATATAATTGCAATTATAATTAAAGCTATCAATATAATTAAAACATATATCCAGGTTTTGCTTGTTTTTGGTTTTTCCACGCTTTTTTTACAGCATATTTTTTCCGCAGTACAGCTATAACTATCATCTTTTGCTTCATCTTTCTCGCATGAATTCCTGCATATGCCATCAAATAACTCACAATTATTTTTTTCTTGATTTAAGCAGGCATCAAGACAGCATATTCCAGAATCAGATGAAGGAACAGTTCTTCCATCGCATTTTTGGTTATTCTCGCATATTATTCCTTTTTGTTCAGAGCAACCAGGTTTAGCAAGCTTTATTGAACAACATACTCCAAACCCAACACATTGGAAGTTTTGCAGTATTTTGCCTTCTGCTTTCGTACATTCGCTTCCAATTTCACATGATTGACCAGCAATTCCTTCACAAAGCTCTGTTCTTCCAGCTCCTGCGCTCCCTCCACTTCCTCCTGCGTTTCTAGGCCACCCAGAATAAAGGATAAACGCAGTATCCAATATAATGTCCCTATTGTTCCAGCACCCTTCCTTATTTTGAACACTTAGGAGATATTGTTTTGTTTTTTCAGTATCTTGAGAAGAGCTGCTTAAAGAAAGCATACCCAAACTTGTATCGTAATATCTTCCATATGGGCTGCCTATTATTTCCCAAAATCCGTTATTTTTTATTTTTTGAGTTATTTCAGAATATTGGTCCTCGCCCCCCTTCATACTATAAATAAAAGAGCTTGGAAAATATTTTTGATTATTTTCCGCAAGAGCCAAAAGATAAGGAATAAATTGAGAAACTTCATTTCCTGCCTTATACAGTGCAAAAGCTCCCCAGAGAGTGCCCTCATAGTCGCATGAACCATCAGTTTTTAAGCACTTTGCATTTATTTTCTCATTTGTTGTTCCTAATGAAGCAGATGAGTGTGTTTCGCGAGAGACATATAAGGTGCCGCCGCTCTTTCTCTCATATAATAAGGCAGTTATAAAATCTTCATTACAGGATATTTCTATATTTTTATCAAAACATCCCTCCCTTACTGAAAGCCAGTATCCGGAACTTGATATCGATAAGCAGTTGCCTGCGTTTCCTTCAATTCGCATGTCTTCTTTTATATTTATTTTTCTTTCATTTCCATCATATTTTAAGGTGCATTCTGCAGGAACATGATTTTGTATATCTATTTCAATATACCAATTCAAATCAGAAGGAGTTGAATTTTTAGAAAGAATCCATTTTTCTATTTCTTGATTGCTTTTTCCAGCTCTTTCATATGCTAAAAGTATTTGAGAGCTATCTTTTATTTTACATCCTGATTTTGGCCAACATGCCTCATTAGATTTTTTTTCACTATTTACTTTGTCTTCTATATTTCCTCTGCTTCCTAAGGCGAGCATTGCAAAAGTAGCCTGTTGCAATGAAAGAGAATCTTTGTTTTTTACTTGATCTTCAAGACATTGATAACCTTTGTTTATATTATCTTCCGTGTTAATATTGCTTGATAAAGAGTGATTATTAGCTATTGTAATAGGAAGCAAAAAAATTAATCCAAGAACAAAAGCACTAAACAAAACCAAGCTCTTTAACTTAATGTTTTTCATAGAAAATAAATGTAATAGTTCTTTAAAAATGTTAGTAAGTTTATCTAATAGAGTATATTTTTCTAATAACTTCAGATATTGGATTTTTTGCATTTGGTTTCTCATCTAGGAGATTTAGGTCTTTGTAGAAATTCTGATTTTCGTAATTAGGAGGAAGGATTTGTTTTTTCTGTCTAAAATGCCAATCAATCTGACTTTTTATATATCCTTCTTTTAGTTGTGGATCATTTAGCTTGTTCCACTCTCTTATTTTTGAATTTATGTAGTCTGCAGAAAATCCAAGTGATTTGAAAAAAGTTATAAGGATGAAAAGTCCCCTCTTTTTTCCATCTTTCAGTCCGCCAAGAAGTTTTTTTATTGGTTTAGGGAACATGCTTTCATCAATTCCTTGTAAGTTTATCTTTTCATAATTTGCATACTTTTTTCTTTCATTTTTTTCTTCATAATATTCTTTGTCTTTTTTCCATTCAAGTGCAGAGGCAAGAAGTTTTTTCCCGTCTTCTTTATTTATAGGAAGATAGTCTATTACTTGCACCTTTAATGGATCAGCATCTTTTGGAGAAAAGGAGTCAATTTGTTCTTTTTTTATCACTATGCTGGCTAAACAAGTTTTTTCATGTAGAGAGTAAGGCATTCTGAATAAATGTCTGGGTGCTACAAGTACGAGGTCTAATTTTGCAATTTTTTCAGCGCTTATCCCCTTTATTTTCTCAAAAGATTCAGGATGCTTATCAGAATTTAGAGATATTTTTTCATTTTCTTTATCTTTGCATGTTTCACAATAAAAATATTCTACGCTTTCCTTTATTTCAAGTATTCCGCCGCATTTTTCGTTTAAACACTTCAGTTTTCTTTTCGTTTCTCTAAAATTTTTTCTTTGTACTTCTAAATGGCAGATAGGACAGCTCAGTTTGGCGATATAATCTTTTTTTGCATTATTTTCGCATACGACGCAATATGTCTGCATTAAATCTTCTTTTGAGACATTTATTCTTTGTTTCAAGGATTCAAAATCATTAAGAATTTCAGAAGCCATCTTGTTATACTCTATTTTTATGTAATCACTTAAATATTCTGATATTGCTCTTGGCCACTCAGGAAACATTTCTTTTTTTTCTATCCCATCATATTCTTCAGGAAAGGCATTTCCTGATAAAATAATATGGAATCCTCTAGAGCCGCTAAATTTAATTCCATAATTTTTTACTCCATGATGTTCAAGCGCAGCTATAATGAGCTTTGTTGCAATTTTTGAAAAGTCAAGAAAAGAAGAATCTATATCGATAAGCAAATCCCAGGATTTTCTTAATTCATTCATTCTTAAAGTATCTATTTCAGAACTTAATTGTAATGGATCATTCCATATTTCCTCTGATGCATGAAAAGAAGTAGCCCCCTTATCTACAAGACTTATTATATCAGATGGATAATTTATTATATCGGGCCTTTTTCCAAAACCTTCAAAATATTTTGGCACCACTTCTCTCCCAACAGAGAATTTAATCATTGCTTCTTGAACTTTCGGATTAGAATAATACAGCTTCGTAATAGCACGTATTCTTTTTTCTTTTTCCTCCATTTTTTTTTAAGAATATTCTACTTTATAGTATTTATTGTGTTATCTTCACATCACAATAAAACTTAAAAGCACATCAATTTTTTTAATCAAATGCTGTTAAAATTAGAAAGCCCGAAACTTTTGGCAGATATAGTTTCAATAATTTCAGAGCTTGTAAACGAAGTCAAAATAAAAGTGAATAAAGAGGGTATGAATCTCACAGCCATAGATCCAGCAAATGTAGCAATGGTTTATTTTAAAATTCCATCAGACTTATTTTCAACTTTTGAAGTTGCAAAAGAGGAGATTTTGGGAATAAATCTTGAAAATTTGAGATCAATCCTTAAAAGATGCGGGTTTGGAAGCTCTTTGACTTTATTCAAGGATGATAATTTTCTTAAACTAAGTATTCATGACAAAATAAAAAGAGATTTTACTCTTGCTCTTATTGACATAGATGTAGAAGAAAAGGAAATGCCGAAATGGGAATTTAAATCAGTTATTAAAATGGATTCAAATTCATTAGTAGAGGTTATTGAAGATTGCCTTATTGTTTCTGATGCTTGTACTTTTATATCAGAGGCAAACAAGTTTGTTATAGAGGCCCACGGTTTAAATTCAGCAAGAGCAGAATTTTCTACTGACGAAGTTGAAATATATTCTGATACAAGTACAGCCAGATTTTCTCTTGAATATCTAAGCAAGTTCATCAAGGGAGCAAAAATTTCTTCAAGAGTCACAATAAGCTTTTCTGATAATCATCCAATGAGAATTGATTTTCCAACAGGAAACGTAATGCTTTCTTTTGTCTTAGCTCCAAGAGTAGAACATGATGATTAATTCCACCCAAAACATAACTTTAAATATCTTTTGCAAAATTGCTCTTGTTTATTCTTTCTTTCCAGTTATCGCTAGAGGATATAATCAATCTAAAGCTTTATAAATCATCTAACTTTAGGAAAATTAGAATCTAATTGAAATAAAGTTTACAAAAATAAGGATAGTTGCACCTTAAAATGAAGAATAATATAAATGGCCAAGTTATCAAGTCCGAGGAAAGGAAGTCTGCAGTTCTGGCCTCGTAAAAGGGCAGAAAAACAAATACCTAGTGTAAACTGGAGTGCTGTAAAAGGAAAGGAAAATTCTTCAGGGGTTCTTGGTTTTATAGCCTACAAAGTAGGTATGGGAACTGCTATTATCAAAGACAATACTGAACATTCTATGACTAAAGGGAAGAAAATTTTCATCCCAGTTACTATTCTTGAAGCTCCAAATATGAAAATATATTCAATTAGATTTTACAAAAGTGGAAAAGTCATAAAAGATATTGTAGTTTCCAGTGATAAAGAGCTAAAGAGAATTTTAAATCCGCCAAAAGAACTGAAACCATTAGATTCTCAGATTCCAAATGATTACGAGGACGTTAGAATAATTGTATATTCTCTTTCAAAGACAACAGGAATAAAAAAATCACCAGACATAATTGAAATGGCATTAACTGGAAATAAATTGGAATTAGCAAAATCCCTGTTAAATAAAGAAATTCTAGTTAAAGATTTTCTTGGAAATTATGGATTATTAGATGTCCGTGCCTTGACCAAAGGACAAGGTTTATCCGGCCCTGTAAAAAGATTTGGAATTACATTAAAACAGCATAAAACAGAAAAAGGAGTAAGGCGTCCAGGGAGTCTTGGTCCTTGGCATCCAGCAAGGGTCACATTTAGAACTCCTCAAGCAGGTCAGTTGGGAATGTTCTCAAGAGTCCATTATAATCTCAATGTTGTTTTTTTTGGGAGTATTTCTGAAAAGGATATAAATCCAAAACAAGGATTTAAGCATTATGGAAAGATAAAAACAAACTTTTTCTTAGTAAAAGGAAGTGTTCAAGGTCCTGTTAAAAGGCAGGTTTTGGTTACGCCTTCTTTCAGGCCTACAAAATACCTCTCAAAAAAGAAATATGAATTTCAGGAGCTGATAATATGAAATCTTTAGTTTATGATAACTTAGGAGAGAAAGGATCAGAAACAGAAATGCCAAAAATCTTTAATTCTCCGATAAGAGAAGATATAGTTGCAAAATATGTTGAATCAGAAAAATTCGTCAAAAGACAGCCATACTCTCCATATTCTGAAGCAGGAAAAAGGCATTCAGCATCAGGAACAATAAGTCACAAGAGGCACGAATGGAAAGGTCATTACGGGAAAGGTATTTCAAGAACACCAAGAAAAACAATGTCAAGAAGAGGAACACAATTTTATTGGATAGGTGCGGAGGTTTCTCACACAAGAGGAGGAAGAGTAGCACACCCGCCTCAAGGAATATATTCTCATCGTAAAATAAATAAAAAAGAAAAAAACATAGCAACTAATTCAGCTTTCGCAGCCACATTTAATAAAGAATACATAAAAAAAAGATATTTGACTGCAGATTCAAAAATGAGTTCTGCTGTTATAGAATCTCTTCCAAAAAAATCTAAGCAACTATTTCAAACTCTTGAAAAAATCTTTAGCAATTCATACAATATTATTCTGCAGAAAAGGCATGTTCGTGCTGGAAAAGGAAAAAGAAGAGGTAGAAAATATAAATCTGCTGCAGGTTTGCTTATTTTGACAGGAAAAGATGAAAAATTTCATTTTGCAGGAATTGATGTAAAGAAAATTACTGAAGTAAGAATTTTGGATCTTTATCCATTAGGAAGAATAACTCTATACACAAAAAAAGCACTGGAGGATTTACAAAATGCTGCTTAAACCAATTACATCGGAGAAAGCAGTGAAGATGATTGAAATAGATAATACTTTAATTTTTGAAACTGAAAGAAGAGTAAGAAAGCCAGAAATAAAAAAAGAATTTGAATCTATTTTTGCTGTTAAAGTTCTTTCAATAAGAACTTTAATTCAAGGAAATAAAAAATACGCTTATATTAGATTAAATAAATTAAATCCAGCAATCGATATTGCTACTAAATTAGGAATGATATAATATGACGCAGCCAATAATACCTCACTATTTTAAAAGATTAGAAGAATTAGATTCAATAGAAACTCCGGCAGTTGTTTTTATGGATGAAATTGGAGTAGTTTGCTATTATAAAAAGGATGAATCTGGTAAGCGAAGGTTCTTAAAAAGAAGCGAGAAAAGTATTTTAGAATATCGTATTTTTGATTATCAAATGTCTGCATCACAAGGAAATATTATCATAGATGACAAATTAAGTGAGATATCGCTGCTCCATGCAGAAGAAAACAATTCTTTTACCAAAAGGACATACTCTTTGCAGAATAAAATTCTACAGGAGGTTAATTTATAAGATGGGGAAAAGAATTATATCACAAGCCAGGGGGCATGGAAGTCTTAGTTACAGAGTAAGAAAACAAGCCTATAAATACAAAATAAAATATCCAATGCAGGAAGGAAGTGCAACAATTCTTAATATTTTACATTCTCCAGCACACACCGCTCCTCTTTTAATGCTTAAAATTGGTAACGAGATATTTTTTAATTCAGCTTTTAATAATGCAGTTGTCGGTCAAACAATTTCTATTCAGTCAAATGCAGAGCTTAAACCAGGTAACATAATGATTCTGAAAAATGTACCAATTGGGACTTCTGTTTTCAATTTAGAAAAAAATCCTGGTGATGGCGGAAAAATGATAAGAACAGCTGGTTCAAGCGCAGTAGTATTTAAAAAATATGAGCATAACAAGGTTTCAGTTACTATGCCGAACAAAAAAGAAGTTATCTTAAGTGGAGATTGTCGTGTCACAATAGGCATTATTGCAGGAGATGGAAGAACTTTTAAGCCATTTATCAAAGCAGGAAATAAATTCTATAAGATGAAGACACGAAATAAACTTTGGCCCAGAACTTCAGCAGTTAAAATGAATGCAGTTGATCATCCGTTTGGTTCTGGAAGAGGAAAAAGAATTAAGTCAAAGATTGCCAAGAGAAATGCGCCTCCAGGAAGAAGAGTCGGCCATATACGTCCTAGCAGGACAGGAAGAAGAAAATAATGTTAAAGAAATTAATAAAATTTTTTGGGAGAGCATCATAAAATGAAGGAAGAAATACAGATAAGGGCAAAAGAGCATATTTATAGGGGAAAATCAATTGAAGAATTAAAAAAACTTGATGTAAGAGAATTTGCAAAGTATCTTCCTTCAAGAAGCAGACGCTCAGTTCTTAGACAATTTGGCACAATTGAAAACTTTATAAAAAGAGCAGAGAAAAAAATATCTCAGAAAAAGAAAATAAGAACGCATTTAAGAGATATTATAATAGTTCCAAAATTAGTAGATATGGTAATTTATGTTTATAATGGAAAGAACTTTAACGAAGTTAAAGTAACTCATCAAATGATTGGTCATCGTTTAGGTGAATTTGCACTGACAACAGTAAGAGTATTTCACGGAAATCCCGGGATGGGAGCAACTAAGAGTTCTGCATCGGAGAAGAAATAAATGGAAGAAGAAAATAATAAACAGCAAGACAAGAAAACTGATGAAAGAAATATTAAAGAAGAAAAGCAAGACAAGAAAGTTAATACTAAAATAAAAAAAGAAGAAGCAGTTGCTCGCGGTTTAAATCTTCACACTTCCAAAAAGCATTGCATGTATATATGCAGCTTTATAAAAAATAAGCCTGTTGATTTAGCAATTTCTCAGCTCCAGGAAGTTATAAATTTCAAAAGAACAATACCCTTTAAAGGAGAAATACCACACAGGAAAGGAGATTTAATGTCTGGAAGATACCCAGTTAAAGCATCAAAACTATTCATTAGCATTTTAAAAGCATTGAGAGGAAATATACTCTCAAATAACATGGATTTAGAAAATTCAAGAATTTATTTTTGTTCCGCAAACTGGGCCTCGCGCCCATCAAAGAAAGGTGGAATGAGATTTAAAAGAGCAAGTGTTATATTAAAAGCTAAGGAATTTCAGGAGGTAAAGAATAATGGATGAAAAAAAATTTGTCACATTCAAGAAAGAAGAACTAGGAGTAAAAGAATACATAAGAAAAGCGCTTGGAAAAGGAAGAATCAGCAATGTTTTAATTGAATACACTCCTGTCGGAGAAAAAATAGTGATATCTACAAGCAAGCCAGGCTTAGTAATAGGAAGAAAAGGAGAGAAAATAGATGAACTTACAAAAGTAATAAAGAAAAGATTTCATTTTGATAATCCCCACATTGAAATAAGAGAAATACAAAATCCTGTTCTAGATGCACACATAGTCGCAGATGAGATAGCTATAAGTCTTGAAAGAGAAGGTCCTCTTAAGTTTAAGGTTATTGCTTACAGGATGTTGCAGGATATAATGAAGGCAGGCGCATTGGGTGCAGAAATCGTTCTTTCTGGAAAGCTTCCAAGTGAAAGGGCAAGAAGCTGGAGATTTGCACAGGGATATCTCAAGAAAACCGGAGACCCTGCAAAAGTGGTTCATAGAGCAATTTCACAGGCGACAACAATACCTGGAGTAGTAGGAATTAAGGTAAATATTCTTCCCCCAGATGCACATATTCATGATAGAATATTCATTGATGATAATTTAAGAAAGCAAATTAAAGTAACTCTTGAAAATTTATCTAAAAAAGAAGAAACAAAAGAGGTTAAGAAGAAAAAAATAAAGAGTCAAGGAGGAAAAAAAGATGGCAGTGCTTAGATACAAGGATATTTCTAAAATGAGCGAGAAGGAAAGAGAAATAAAATTAACAGAGCTTAAAATGGAGATGATAAAATCAGGAGTTACTGCAAATAAGGCGACGGCAAAAACGAAAGAGATTAAAAGGGCGATTTCACGTTTAATAGCATTCAACATGTCTCAAAAAGACAGGTTGAGAAATAAATAAATATGGATATAGATCCTAAATTTGGCCTACCAACAGAAGCTGATTTGTTCAAGGAAATCGTAAAAAGCGAACAAAAAATAAAAGTATCTACTGTAGCAAGAAGATATGGAAAGATAACGACTCTTATAACAGGATTCGATAAGAATTTTGATATAAAAGGAACTGCAAAAAAGCTGAAAGAACAGCTTGCTTGCGGCGGAACTGTTAAAGACGGAGTAATTGAACTGCAGGGAAATCACAAAAAGCAAGTCAAGCCGATTTTAATCAGGTTCGGATTTTCAGAAGAGTCTATAACTTACTAAATATCAGAAATTCAAAGATGGCAGAGAAGAAAAACAAACAGGAAAAGACGCAAAACTCAAAAAAAAAGATAGCTGGAGCTGCAATTTCTTTAAGAGGCAGAGTATTTGAGGGAATAGTAACCAAAAAATTTCCAAAGAGAGTTGTGATTGAATTTGAAAGAACAATTTATGTAAAAAAATATGAAAGATTTTATAAGAAAAAAGTCAGGATACACTCGCGCCTTCCTGAAGGAATCGAAGTGAATGCAGGAGACTATGTGCAAGCAAGAGAGTGTCGCCCATTAAGCAAGATAATTAATACTGTGGTAACAAAAAAAATACGCTCTACTGAAACAAATAAAGAGGCAAAATGAGGGCAGTAAATGCAAAAGTCACCAGGGGTTTGAATATAGGAAGTAATATACTAGCGGCAGATAACAGCGGAGCAAGAATAGTAAGGATAACTTCAGTGATACATGGCAAGTCAAAGAAAGGCAGACAGCAATACGCAAAAGTTGGAGATTGGGTAAAAATTTCTGTTCGTGCTGGAAAGCCAGAAATGAAAGGGCAGGTTTTTGATGCAATTATCATTAGGCAAAAAAAAGCTTATAGGAGAAAAACAGGAGAAAGAGTATGTTTTGAAGACAATGCAGTTGCACTCTTAAAAGATGAAAAAGGCAACCCTAAAGGAACAATGATTAAAGGCCCTGTTGCACGTGAAGTTTCAGAACGATGGAAGGAGGTCGCTAAAATAGCGCAGTATGTCTTATGATAAATAATATCAAAAGAAAAGGAGTAAATTAACATGAAATCCTCATTTTCTACTTCATGGAAATCAAGCAAACAAGTGCGGAAACAAAGAAAATATTTTCTAAACTCCCCTTATCATATAAAGCATAAGTTTTTAAGTGCTAATTTATCAAAAGAATTAAGGAAAAAGTATAATAAGAGAAGTCTTCCCCTCAGGAAAGGGGATGAGGTGCTTGTTATGCGCGGAGCTTTCAAGAAAAAGAAAGCCAAAGTAATCTCAGTTAATAAAAAGAATTCTTTAGTTGCTCTGGAAAACATTCAAAGAACAAAAAAGGACGGAACAAAAGTAAATGTTCACTTTCATCCAAGCGTTCTTCAGATACAATCTATCTTTTTAGAGGACAAAGAGAGAATAAGCGTTTTAGAAAGGAGTAAAAAAAATGCATCAAACTAGAAAAGCATCTTCTACAAAATTACCAATACCAAGAAAAGGTACAAAATACATAGCAAGAGCTTCAAGCCATCTAAATGATTCTGTTCCAGTCGTAATTGCAATAAGAGACATGCTAAAGCTTGCAAGAACAGCTAAAGAAGTAAAAGAGATGATTAAAGACAAACTTTTAAAAATAAATGGAAAAATTGTAAGAGATTATAGAGAAAGCATTAGACTTTTTAATATATTTGAAGCAGATAAGCCATATAAGCTTACTATAATAGGGACTGGAAAATTTGCATTTGAAGAAGAAAAAAATTCCGAATTAAGAACATGTAAAATAGTTAATAAGAGATTGTTAAAATCAGGAAAAATCCAGTTTAATCTGCATGACGGCTCAAATATTCTTTCAAAAGAAAATATGCGAATCGGAGATTCAATTCAATTGGATTTTTCAGGTAATATTAAAAATCTTATAAGGCTTGACAAAGGTTCAGGAGTTTTCATTTTTTCTGGAAAATATAAAGGTATACCTGGAAAAGTTTTAAGCATAGAAGATAAAAAAGCCAGAATAAAATTCAAGGAAGGAGAAGCAGAACTTAATTGTTCACAGCTTATTGCAATATGAGTCGAGCAGCACTAATAGCAGAAAACACAATGAGGGAGATAAGAATTGATAAAATTATCCTTAGCTCCGGAGCAACTGAAGATGCTCTTGCAAAATCTAAAAAGCTTCTTGAGTTTATTACGGGCAGCAAGGCGCAGGTTATTGCATCAACAAAAAGAATACCGGACTTTAAAGTCAACCCAGGTCTTGAAGTCGGGACAAGAATAACATTGCGTGGAGAGAAGGCAATATCCCTGCTAAAAAGGCTTTTAGCAGCAATTGATAATAAAATAAATAAAAAACAAATTTCAGATAATCATTTTTCTTTTGGAATAGCAGAATATATTGAAATTCCTGATTTGGAATATCAAAGAGATATAGGAATAAGAGGATTTAACACAACTATTGTCTTTGCACGTCGGGGACTCAGAGTAAAAAGGAAAAAAATCAAGACAGGTTCAATTCCTAAAAAACAATACGTAGTCAAGGAAGAAATAATCAAATTCATGGAGGAGAATTTTAAAACAAAATTTACTTAAATGACAGCAAGCGATTGGAATAAAATATTAAAGCAATTGAAAGGAAAACCTGTAATAATGCAGAAATTTTTGAAGCATTGCAAACCTAAACCTAGGAAAACAGGAATAGCTGCAAAAAAGTGCGGAAGGTGCGGACGTTTTGGCGCTCATTTAAGTCAATATAATCTAAATTTATGCCGGCAGTGTTTCAGGGAAATAGCTGAAGAAATCGGCTTTAAAAAATATAGTTAACATGAGTCAAGATATAGTAGCAGATGCATTAAATTTAATAATAAATGCCAAAAAGGCAAAGAAGGAGAATGTAGAAGTAAAAAAGTATTCTAAGCTTCTTTTAGCAGTCCTCGCAATTGCAAAGTTGAAAGGATATATAAAAAGCTACAAGGTAAATAATTATTCTCTATCTATAGATATCGGGCCTGTTTCAGGTTGTAAGGCAATAAAACCTCGTTACGTAGTTTCAAATGAAGAAATCGGCAAATATATTGCGCGTTATTTGCCGGCAAGAAACATCGGAATTATAATTATATCTACAAATCAGGGGCTAATGACGCATCATACAGCGCAGGGTAAGAAGTTAGGAGGCAGCTTAATAGCTTATTTTTACTAATGAAATCAAAAATATTGGAATCTTTAGAAATACCGGAAGGAATATCTTGTTCTATATTGCAGAAAGAAATAAAGTGCTCCAAAGAAGGAAAAGAGCTTTCCAGAATCATAAATATTCCAAGAATCGAGCTGAGAATTGAAGATAATAAAATAATTTTAAACAACGAAAAAGGAAATAAAAAAGATATGAAGATGCTTAAAGCAGAAATAGCACATATTAAAAATATTTTTCGCGGTCTGCAAAAAAAATTTATTTATAAACTTGAAGCATGTAATGTACATTTTCCTATGACTTTGAAATTAGATGGAAATATTTTGCATATAAATAATTTTTTAGGAGAAAAAATAGCCAGAACTGCAAAAATTTTAGAGGGAGTAGAAATCGAAATAAAGGGTCAAAAAATAACTTTATCATCACATGATTTAAAATTAGCAGGTCAGACAGCAACGAACATAGAAAAAGCAACAAAAATAAAAAATCGCGATAAAAGAGTATTCCAAGACGGAATTTACATAGTGGAAAAACCAGAGGCAAGAAAATGAAATTAAAATTCATTCGGGCAGATACTTTTAGACATTCCCGTCTGGGAAAAAACAGGCCAAAACTTTTAAAATGGAGAAGGCCAAGAGGAAAGCATAATAAGCTTAGACTCAAAAGAACTGGACATCCTGTTCAGCCAGGGATAGGATTCGGGACAAATAAGAAAGAATATGGAAAAATTTCAGGATTATCTCCGGTTCTTGTTCATAATTTGCATGAACTTGAAAAAGCCGATAAATCTTCAATAATTATAATAGCAAATGTAGGGGCTAAGAAAAAAATGGAAATTATAAAGAAAGTTCAAGAAAAAGGTCTGAAAATTTACAACTTGCGGAGTAAAAATGAAGCTTGAAAAAAAGAAGCATTTAGCGGCAAAAACTCTCGGAGTAGGAAAAAATAGAATAGTATTCAATGTAGAGAGACTTGCAGAGATAAAAGAGGCAATCACAAAGCAAGATATCAGGGATCTTTTTCTGTCAAAAGCAATTTTCATAAAAGAGAAAAAAGGGAGAAAATCAAAACAAAAAAGAAGAACAAGAAGAAGGGCAGGCAGCATAAGAAAAAAAATTAAAAGGAGAAAGAGAGAATACATTATTCTAACAAGAAAGCTAAGAAGTTATCTAGCAGAATTAAGAAAAAAAGAAAACATACAAGAAAAGAAATACTTTGAACTTAGAAAAGAAATAAAAGCAGGTTTCTTTAAAGATAAACATCATCTTAAGGAGAGATTAAAGAAAAATGATAAGAACAGTTAGGCGCAGAAGACTTGAAGCAAAAACAGATTATAAGCTAAGATTGGCTCTTTTAAAATCTGGAAAAATTAGATTAGTCATAAGAAAAACGAATCGTTATATATTGGTTCAAATGGTAAGAACAGAAGGAGCCCAAGATAAAGTGCTTTTTGGAGCAAGTTCAAAAATGCTTCTCGAAAAAGGATGGCCTAAAGAAAAAGCAGGAAGTTTAAAAAGCATTCCTGCATCTTATCTTACCGGACTTATGCTAGGAAGAATAGCTGGAGAGAAAGTCACAGAAGCAGTTTTAGATATTGGAATGCATAGGAATGCTCCAAAATCCAGAATATATGCTGCTCTTAAGGGAGTTATAGATGCGGGAATAAAAGTCTCTCACTCTCCTGAAATTTTGCCTTCTCCAGAGTTAATGAGTAAAAACAAAAGCTTTAGCGGAATTTTTGATAAGCTAAGGGAGAAAATTTAAAATGGCAGAAAAAGAAACAAAAAACAAATCAAAAAATTTAATAGAACCAGTTCCAGAAGAAGTCTCAAAGTCTAACTTGGAGTCCTCAGAAGAAGGAGACATAGAGAAGAAAAAAATAACCTGGGAGGAAAGAAAAGCAATTCTTATCGCAGAACAGGAAAAAAAAGCTCTTGATTCATGGATACCCAAGACTAAAATAGGAAAACTTGTAAAAGAAGGAAAGGAGAAAAACATTGATAAAATTCTTTTGTCAGAAAGAAAGATATTGGAATCTGAAATTGTAGATACATTATTGCACTTAAAAAGCGATCTTCTTCTTATTGGACAAGCAAAAGGAAAATTCGGAGGAGGAAAAAGAAGAGCATGGAGGCAGACACAGAGAAAAACTATGGAAGGTAACGTAGTTACATTTTCAGCTATGGCAGTTGTCGGAGATAAAAAAGGCCATATCGGTTTAGGATATGGTAAATCAAAAGAGACTCTCCCCGCCAGGACAAAAGCTCTTAGAATGGCAAAATTAAATATAATTAAAATAACTTTAGGAAACGAATCTTTTGAGGATAGTGGAAGCGATCCACACACTGTTCCTTTTATTGTAAATGGTAAATGTGGAAGTGTCAGAATAAAACTTATTCCTGCTTCAAGAGGAACAGGTCTTGTTGTAGGGGACGAATGCAAAAAAATACTTTATCTTGCAGGTATAAAAGATGTATATGGAGTAACTAAAGGACAAACCAGAACAACATTTAATGTTGCAAAAGCATGTATCGATGCCCTTAAAAAAACAAATCAAAAAATTTTAACATGATAATAGTAATAAGAATATCAGGTCTTGTTGAAGTTCCTAAAAAAATTCAAGAAACTCTATTTAGAATGCGTCTAAGAAGAAAATATTCTGCAGTTTTGATAAAACCAACTTTTCAAAATTTGGCAATGCTTAAAAAAATTAGGAATTTTATAGCTTATGGAGATATAAGTAAAGAAATGCTTTCGGCCCTGCTTGAAAAAAGAGCAGCCTCAGTAGATGGGAAAAAAATAGATGTAGAAAAAGTTATTGAGCAGCTTGAAAAAAAAGATCTTGAATCTCTAGGAATAAAACCTTTCTTTCGTCTTCATCCTCCAAGAAAAGGAATAGATTCCAAGCTTCATTTTCCAATCAGAAAGGGAGTATTAGGAGACAATAAAGGGAAGATTAACGATCTTGTCAGGAGAATGTTATGAAAATTAAAAAAAGACGCAAGTCATCTCGTTATGCAGGCAGCCAAACAGCAAAACGCGGAAGCAAAAAGAGAACGCGCGGTTCAGGTAATCAAGGAGGGAAAGGATGGGCAGGAACAGGAAAACGTGCAGACCAGAAAAAAACTCTAGTAATAAAGCTTACAAAGGGGAATAATTATTTTGGAAAATCTAAAGCTTTGAGAAGAGGAAACATTCCCCCTTCATTAGAAGTTATAAATGTAGGGACAATAGAGCAAAGATTATCTTCATTTACTTCTAAAGAAGGTTTCTTAGATTTGTCAGGTTATAAAATTCTTGGAGATGGGGATATAAAAACAAAAATTAAAATTAAAGCATCAGCTGCCTCAAAATCAGCAATAGAAAAAATAAAAAAAGCCGGCGGAGAATTAGAAATCAAAAGTTAAGTCTTCACACACCAACCTTTAAAAACTTCTTTTTTTATTTAATAAAATGGATATAAAAAATATTTTTTACAATCTTCCAGAAGTAAAGCATCCCATTGAAAAAAAATTAAGCTTCAATGTGAAATTAAAATGGACCCTAATTATTATAGTTGCATTTTTTATTTTGGCAAATATACCTTTATACGGCCTTTCTTCAAATTCTCTTGCACAGTTTGAATATTTGGCTCTTATTCTTGGAACAGAATTTGGCAGCATAATAAGTTTAGGTATTGGTCCGATTGTTATGTCTTCCATTATCTTGCAATTGCTTGTAGGCTCAGGAATATTAAAAATAGATACAAACACTACAGAGGGGAAAAGATATTATCAAGGTTTGCAGAAGATCGGGGTTTTATTCTTCATAGTATTTGAATCAGTTGTTTATGTTTTAATGGGTGGGTTGCAGGCAGTCCAAGGCCTTACTTTAATTTTAATATTTCAACTTTTCTTAGGCGGGCTTTCAATAATGTTTATGGATGAAGTTACGACAAAATGGGGGCTAGGATCAGGAACTTCGTTGTTTATAGTTGCTGGTGTAGCCTGGAGGCTCATTGCAGGATTATTCCAGTTCGTTGATACAAGCGGAGGAATATGCAGCCTTACAGATCCTACAGGACTGCCATGTGCAGGAAAGATTTTGGTAATTATTCGTTCTATTATAACTGCAGCTCCACCATCTGAACTTATAGCTGCTTTTTCTGTAATTTTAGTTACAATAGGAATTTTCCTTGCCGTAGTATGGGCGCAGAGCCTTAAAGTTGAAGTGCCGCTGACTTATGAGAAGTTGCGCGGCTATAGCATGAAATGGCCGCTTGCATTTTTTTATGCCTCAGTAATTCCAGTAATTCTAGTAGCCGCTCTTATTGCAAATATACAATTATTTGGTGGTATGTTTGAAAACTGGCTTGGACGTCCTACCCTATTAGGAAGTTTTTCTCAAGGAACTCCTGTTTCAGGCCTTTCTTTTTGGCTTGGCAGTTCAAATATATTAGAAGGAATAATAAGAGGCAGTCTTCAGTCAAGACAAATTATACAGGCAATTACTCACCTTTTCTTCTTCATGGTATTTTCCGCAGTATTCGCAGTTCTTTGGGTAAAAACCGCAGGAATGGATGAGTCAAGTCAGGCAAAAAAAATAATGGCTTCAGGCCTCCAAATTCCAGGATTTAGAAAAGATCAGAGAATTTTAGAGTCTATTTTAAAGAGATACATACTGCCTCTTACAATTATGGGTGGTCTTGCAGTAGGTGCTCTTTCAGCCATTGCAGACACTTTAGGCGCGCTTACTTCAGGAACTGCAATTTTATTGGCAGTTATGATTACATATCAGCTTTATCAAAATATAGCTCAACAGCACGCAGTTGATATGCACCCAGTATTAAAAAAGATGACTGCCTAATATTTAAATATAGGAAATCAAATAATAAGTATGTTAGAACAAATCCAGGCCTATCCAAGAATAAGCATTATTATTTTAGCCTTTGCAGTATCTTTGTTAATTTCCCTCGTAAATTATTTTTTTCTTGATAAGGAAAAAGTGAAAGATCTTAAAACTAGGCAAAAATCTATTCAAGACGAACTTAAGAAATTTAAGGATGATCCTGCAAAATTAAAAGATCTTCAACAAGAGATGTTTTCAAATGCATTTGAAACTTTAAAGCATTCAATGAAGCCAATGTTTATTACGATAATACCAATTATATTTTTCTTTTCCATTATAAAGGGATGGTATGCAGAAACAGAAATAGCAAAAAGCTGGATATGGTGGTATATTGCAGGAAGCATAGTAAGCAGCATAATATTCAGGAAATTATTAAAATTGCCCTAATTACTTTAAATATTTCTTCAATTCATCCCCATGTAAACGAATGAATTTTTCTTCGCCTTTTTTTATATATCCGACATCAAATCTGTACAGGTCAAAATTTTTTTCAAGTAGCTCTTTAAATATTTTAAGTGAGAATTTTATTCCATCTTCCACACCCATATCTTCTTTAAAATCTCTTCTTAAGATTTCTTTTATTTTTTCATCATTTTCACCTATTGCATTTGCTTTGTAAGCAAAAAAGTTTCCAGTGACATCAGAAGTATACAGATGCGCTTCTCCCTTATTTACTCCTCCAAGCAAAAGAGCAATTCCAAAAGGTCTTGCACCGCCATATTGTGTAAACATTTGTTTTTT
>JBBSYH010000035.1:0-1379 GCA_038045365.1 Nanobdellota archaeon | reverse complement strand
TGGGTTGGTTCTAATATTGCAAGGAATAATGGAAATGCTAGAGTAATATCGTTTAGTAATGTAAAAGGAGATAATGTTGGTTCTTGGATTGCAAATAATGGAAAATACAATATTTTGGATAAAGAAGGCAAATACTCTCTTCAACTAAAGCAATTTGTTGAGGAACAAAAGCAGAAATATCAAAATAGGGAACAACTAGACAAAGATATTCAAGAATTCATAAGGAGCTTAAGATGAATCCATTTGACAAACTAAAGGAAATTGAATTGCGTGTAAGAAGATAAATTTAAAAAGAGATTCTTATGATTTATTTTATGGCAAAGATTATGTGCGATGTTGATGATGTTTTAGTGCATTTTGTTCCTGTCCTGAATAATTGGTATAACAAAGAATACAGGACTTCTTGCACATGGGAAGAATATAAAAGTTATGTTTTTAGCAATGTATGGAAAATCTCTAAAAAAGAAGCAAATAATATAGTTAATAGATTTATAGAAAGCCGAAATTTCCTTGAACTGCCAATTATAAAAGATTCTTTTGAATGCCTTTCTTATCTAAAAGACCATCATGAGCTTGAAGTCGTTACTTCCAGGACAGAAGATCTAAAAGATGTTACTACTTTGCTCATTAAAAGAGAATTTCCTTTAATCTTCAATGAAATTAATTTTTCGAAAAACTACTATATAAATAACAATGGAAAATCAAAGTCTGAAATATGCAAAGAAAGAGGTGCGGACTTTTTAATAGAAGATTCTAAAGATTATGCATTACAATGCGCTGATGCAGGAATAAAAGTCCTGCTTCTAAAAAGGCCATGGAACAATCAATGCCTGCATCCTCTTATTATTCCATGTAGAAGCTGGAAACAGGTATTTACTTATTTCTATTTAAATGAACAACGCGAGAAACAGAATTTTTAAATAGCCTTTTCTCTGTCTTTAGGAATGGTTTATATCAAAAAGATGGTGATGCACGGATTCAAATCATTTGCACACCGTACAGAAATAATTTTCGATCCAGAATCAAATGTAATCTTAGGAGCTAATGGCTCTGGAAAATCAAATATTTCTGATGCGCTTTGTTTTGTTCTGGGAAGACTTTCAATAAAGTCAATAAGGGCTGCAAAAGCAAAAAACCTGCTTTTCATGGGTTCAAAATACATAAAACCTGCAAAAGAAGCAGTAGTTGATTTAGTCTTCGATAATAAAGATAGAATAATCCCTATGGAAAATGATGAAATTCATATAACTAGGATAGTCAGGCGGAATGGACAGAGCATTTACAAAATAAACCAAGAAGTAAAAACAAGGACAGAAGTTATAGAAATGCTTGCTCAAGTAGGCATTGACCCGCACGGATTCAATATTATCCTGCAAGGG
>JBBSYH010000034.1:0-8152 GCA_038045365.1 Nanobdellota archaeon | reverse complement strand
GATATCCTGAACATCGTAATCTCCTGCCCTTTTGCTTATTTGGTCGTATAATTTTGGTCTTAATTCAAGAAGTTTATAATCCCAATAATCTGGAAGAACAATCTCGCTTTCTAATTCTTTATTTAATTTGATTAGTCTTTCAAGAGGACTTTCTTTAGAAACTTTTATCTTTCTTGGAGAGAGAATGCCTTTTAGTTTGTCAAATGGGTTTGTGTAGGTCATTCGCAGTTAAGTTAGTTTGATATCTCTACATAATAATACTCTATAAATTTTTTGTATAATACCAAAAAAGTTCGGAGCTACTATAAATAAAAAAATAAAAATAAAATTAAGTTTTAGTAGTAGCTTTCTCCGAGTTCTTGGCTTTTTTCAGGTTTTCTTGTCAGCAATACAATAAGTACGACCAAAAGAACAACAAAGATTATTGCAAGAACAACAGTCAATAATACTGTAGTATTCTTTTCCGTAATTTTCTTAGTTGTTTTTTCTTCTACTTCAGCTGTAAAGTTCTGCTTTGTAACAAGGTTTTTGTTGGAGTGCACATTTACTGAAAAGTCGTATTTTCCAGCCTTTGTAGCTGTAGCTTTCAACTTAACAGTTTCACTAGAGCCTGCAGGAATTGCAAATACTGATTCCTCAAGTTCAACATTTATAGTTCTAGGAATGTCCCCTACAACAAGTTCGTAGATCTGTACTCTGTTTCCGGAATTAACCAAAGTCATGCTATAATCTTCAGTTTCTCCAACTGCAAAAGTCTTTGACTTTGCAGAAGAGACTACAGCACTTTCTTCTCCTGAACCAACTATAGCAACTTTCTTGCTTAAAGTTGTGACAGATTCACTGTTGTATGCTTCAATTTCCAGAACATAAGTTCCGGCTTTTGCATTTGAAGGTATTTTTAGAGACAATTTTCCTTCAACAGCATCTTCTTTGTCAGGATGCGATTGGTCTTTAGATGAAAGGTCTCCGAAGTAAACTTTTTGCGATATATGCAGAGCAGGTATACTGACTCTTACAAAAGTGTCTTCAGACAACTTTCTTCCTCTGTTCTTCAAAACAATGTCCAATGCAAGATTTTCTCCTGCTAGAACTTCTTCTTTGAAGTTTACATCAAGTACTTCAACTACATAAGATTCTCTTTGTCCTGAAAGAGCGATTGTTTTTTTATCTGCAGAACCTTCTTTTCTACTTTCTACAGACACTTCCAATTTTAGATCTTCTTGTGGTTCTATATTGAAAGGAACAGTCACACTGACAAGCTTGCTGTATATTTTTCCAGCAATCACATCAAATCTCTCTGAGGAAACAGAATACTCCTTGTCACCAGCAATCCAAACTTTCACTCTGACATCAGTTGCATCAGCTGTTGCTTTAAAAACTACTCTTACAGGAAGTGTTTCTCCAGAAAAAGTAGCTACATTGTTAGGCATAGTGCCTTCAATGCCATTTACTTCAACGCTCGTGATGCTACCAAAAGCACTTACATTAGCAATAGATAATACTGCTAATACAAGCAATGCGACAAGTGAAACCAAATATTTTTTAGATTTCATGGTGTTGATAAATTTAGTTAAAATCACATCATATATATCATTTATAAACTTTATGGTAATAACATATAATATGTAATTTTAGAGTGACTAAAAGTATAAAAAGGTATACCATTTTATACTTCAATGGCTCCAGATATAACGACGATAAAAATATCAAAAAATACAAAGGACAGACTTGAGCATTTACGCATTTACAAGAGAGAAAGTTATGAAGAAATAATGGAAAAAATCATGTCGATTCTTAATTTATGCAGAGTTGACCCTGAAAGAGCGCGTTCTAGATTGGTTTTAATTGATAAAGAAAGGAAAATAAATCTTAAGTTAAAAATAGAAGAAAAAAGTCTTGATATTCTGGAAAAAAAGAAACCTGCATCTTGATGAATTACAAGCTTATCAAATTGACTTTAGCCTGCTCTGTTGAAGCGAAGTTTGTAGCTGCAAGGTGCATTATTCCATACTCGTCACAGCTTTTTATTATTGAAGAAGCTGCATAACCATCCATTACTATTGCAAAGACTTTTTTCTTTATAGAATAAAGACTTCTTGATGTATCTTTTACACTTACTTTTCTTATTACATCCATATTTGAATCAAGAAGCAGGGCATTTTTTGTATCTCTTATTTTTTCATATAGCGCCCTTGAAGTTTCTTTTACATTTCCTTCGAATTTTTTCCTTTCTTTGTCCTCTTCCTTGTATTCATCTGAGGAAAATCTTTCTCTTTTTAGAAATTCTTCAGCTGAAATTTTTTTCCTTAAAGCAATCAGGATTTCCTTGCCTGCGAGCTCCTCAACTTCTTTTCCATCTGGAGCTATTGCAACATAAGCTATTCTTGCATTATTTATCACATTTTTAGCGATTAGTTTCCCTCCTCTATCTCCATCAATGAAAAGTGTAATTTCTTTTTCTGTTCCAAGCTTTGCTATTTCCGCAGGCAGTTTTGTTCCATTCATACCAATAACATTATTGACTCTGTTTTTAAGAAGATTTACTACATCAGCTCTGCCTTCAACAACTATTATTTCACTGCTTGAAATGTCTCCTGCAGGAAGTTTTTCTTCACCATATTCTTGTATTTTGTCGACACGTGATTTTTCTTTTAATGTTTTAGTTATCTCGCTAAATTCGTTTCCTGAATCAAGACCTTCAAGAAGTTTTTTTGCTCTGTTTATTATGAAATCACGCTTGCTTCCTCTAACATCCTCTATTTTTATAATATCTATTTTTGCTTCAGTAGGGCCTATTCTGTCAATTGTTTCTAAAGCTGCTGCTATTATAGTTGTTTCAGATTTGTCCAAAGCAGTTGGGAGCATTATTTCTCCTACTGTTTTCCCATCGACAACCTGCAGGTCAACCTCAATCCTTCCTATCTTTCCCTCTTTTTGCAATTCCCTTATTTCAAGCTCAGAGCCAAGAAGCCCTTCAGTCTGTCCGAATAAAGCTCCTATTACATCTGGCTTTTCCAAAGGCCCTTCTGATTTAAAGGATGCATGAATCATATATTTTATCGATACTGGACTTATTTTTGCCATTTTCTTGAAATTATTTCCTTGTTTCTGTTTAGAAAGAAATTGATACTTTTGTAATGCTAGGTGTCTAATACTGACGTGAATATGAAGGTAAATTTAACTTCTTTCTAACAGGTATTATATCTCCCAGTCCTTTTTAAATGTTTCTTTTGTTTCTGAATAAGTTAAAAAAAACAAAAAAACTGCCGGCAGAAAAAAATGAGGGTAACATTAAGAAAAGTTACATAGTATATAAATCTTACTTGATGCATATTGGCCTAAAAAACATAATGAAAAATTTTAAATAGGACATATGAATAGGGAAAATATGAGGTACAAAGAGGCTGAAGTGAAAAAGATGGATATGGACGAGGCAGTTCCGGAGATTGAGGAAATTAATGAAGTTTTGAAAGAATTAGACTCAATGGATAATTAGCCGAAGGATATTTGTTTTTGAAGAGCGAAAGAATCCTTTATTCTGCCAAGTTTGTTATAAAGAGAAAGTAGTGAGATTTGCGCTTCTTTTTTTTCAAGAGGATCTAAGTTAAGTGTGAGGATTTTTTCGTAAGTTTCCATTGCATGCTTTCTTTTGTCTTTTCTTAAAAATTCTTTTGCCTGTGCTTTGTATAGTTCTTTCAATTTTATTTTTATTTCTACTTTCTGCCTTTCATTTGCCATTGCAATTGCTTTTGTCATAGATATATCGGACTCTTCAAAATTACCTCCTTTTATGTACATTTCAGCAGATTTTATAAAATCCCTCATTTTTCCTTCAAAAGTAGAATTTATATCTGCGGAAATTTTTATAAGTCTTCCTGATTCAAGATACATTTTTCTGGATTCGTAGATTGTGGCCAGTTTAACCAAGACAAATTTCTTTGTATCAAAATCAAGCTTTTTTTTCAGGCAATCCTGAAGATAGTCCATTTTGACATAATCCCCAACTTTTGCTAGCCTGTCCTCTATTTCTCTTCTCGATATTGATGCTTCCCTTATCATTGTATATTTTGAATACTCCGGATGTTTATAAGCATTATTATATTTTGCTAGATAAATAAATTTTGTGCGAGAATTAAATTTTCTTTGCTTTTACTTCAATGCAAATGCCTGCTGCAACAGTTGCGCCAGCGTCTCTTATTACAAATCTAGCTAGGTGAGGGTTTGAAGCTTGAGTTTCAAGGACAAGATTTCCGATTGGTTTTATTCTAACTTTTGCAACATCCCCGTTCTTCAGAAAGTCAGGATTTTTCGTGCTTTGTCCGTCAGGACTTGTTTTTTCTATCAATTCAATAAACTGGCATGGAACCTGACCAGTATGTACATGGAAAACAGGAGTATATCCTTTAGCTATTACAGTTGGGTGAGATATAATTGCAATATGGCCAACAAACTCTTCAGCAATTGTTGCTGGTTTTGCAGCATCACAGACAATATCTCCGCGGGCGATGTCCTTTTTTCCTACACCGCGAATATTAATTCCTACATTGTCCCCTGCTTCAGCTTGTTGAAGCTGTTCATGATGCATTTCAATTGTTCTTACTTCACCTGTAATTCCTTTTCCAGATCTTCCAGGCAAGATTATTACTTTTTGTCCTATTTTCATTACTCCAGTCTCTATCTTTCCTACAGGAACTGTACCAATTCCTGTAATTTCATAAACATCCTGCAAAGGCATTCTTAAAGGTAAATCAATTGGCTTTTCAGGTTGTTTAAACAAGTCAAGCTGCTCAAGAACTGTTGGTCCCCTGTACCAAGGCATATTTGTCGATTTTTTTGCTACATTGTCTCCTTTAAATCCTGAGACTGCTAGAAAAGTCATTGTATCTGGCTTGTATCCAGCTATTTTAAGAACTGCAGAGACATCTTCTTTTATTTTGTTAAATGTTTCTTCTTTATAATCTACAGCATCCATTTTGTTTAGGATTACTGCTACTTCTCCAACACCCATTGTCTTCAAAAGCCAGACATGCTCTTTTGTTTGAGGCTGGACACCGTCTTTTGCAGAAACTGTAAGAAATGCACAATCTGCTTGTGATGCTCCAGTAATCATGTTCTTAACGAAATCTTTGTGTCCAGGAGCGTCAATTATTGTAACTTCATACTTGTTTGTAATTAATTTCTGATAAGATAAGTCAATAGTTACTCCTCTCTCTCTTTCTTCTTTGAACTTATCCATGACAAAGGCGAATTCAAATCCTGCTTTTCCATGCTTTTGAGCTTCAGCTTTTAGTTTCTCAAGCTCTTCTATAGATACTTTTCCAGAATCAAACATAAGTCTGCCTATAGTTGTTGATTTTCCGTGGTCAACATGTCCAACGAAAACCACGTTAATTATTGGTTTTTGCTTTGCCATATTATAAATAAAATTTGTAATATTGTCTAATTTTTATGGTATTTAAACCTTTCTCTGATTTTTTGTTAAAAATTACGATTTTTTCATGTTTAAAGCGCATGAATTTATGCAGTATCTTTTTCTTGTTTTTGTAGGTCCGTCATTGAAAACATGTCCGAGATGTCCGTCGCATTTGGTACAGATGACTTCGGTTCTACGGAAGCCATGACTATAATCATCGCAGAGCTTTACTGCATCAGGCAAAGCTTTATCAAAGCTCGGCCATCCTGTTTTAGAGTCAAATTTTGTCTCTGAAGAGAAAAGCTGTGCACCGCATCCAGCACAATGATAAATCCCCTCATCTTTTGTATCCAAATATTTGCCGGAAAAAGCTTTTTCAGTACCTTTCTCTCTCAAAATATTGTATTGATTAGAAGTTAGTTTCTTCTTCCATTCTTCTTTGCTTTTGATCATTTTTTTCTATTGATTCTTAGCTAGGCCTTTTCTGTTTCTAATTTTCTCTATAACTGAGAATTGTAGTTCAGAAGGCAGTTTTTTAAAGTCCTGGTCAATAAGGCTTGAAACTCCTCTTCCTTCTGTTGCACTTCTTAAATCATTGCTCCATCCAATCATTTCTGCAACAGGTATTCGTGCTTTAATGAAAGTATCTATTCCTTCTTGATGAACATTAATTAAAACTCCGCGTTTGCTGCTTACAAGCGCTGTAACAGCACCCATAAAATCAACAGGGGCTTCTATTAAGTGTGTCTGTATTGGCTCTAATATAGCAGCATTTCCTTTTTTCATGCATTCATAAGCCCCTAAACGAGTTGCAGGATAAATTTGCGCAGGCCCCCTATGAACATTGTCTACGTGAATTTTTATATCATGCAACATAAACTTAGTTTTCATTAGTGGCTCTTTTGATAAAGGACCGCCGTCAACAACAAGCTTCCATCCGTCCAGAATAGAGTCAATAATTTCTCCAAGAAGGACTATTCCCCTGGTTCTGTCCTCAAAAACGTTTCCTTTATATATTTCTTTATACTGCCTTGCTTCATCGTTTGAAATACCGAGTCCTGAAAGCTTTTTCCAGACTTCTTCTGCTTTCTTTTTAAATCTAATCTCAGGAATATCTCCTTTTTCAATTGCATTATAAACAGCTTCTTCCAAAGGCTCCATGCTAAAGAATAGTATATTGTGCCCGTTAGAAGTTCTTACTTCGATTTTTCCGCTATTTTTAGTTAGAGATTCTCTGTAAACAACTATTGGTTCTCCTGTTTTTACTTCAAGGTTCTTTTCTGTCTTAATTCTTCCCTCTATAATTTCCAAATGCAGCTCACCCATTCCAGAAATAAGATTTTCTCCTGTTTCTTCATTGATTTCTATTTTAATGCTAGGGTCTTCTTTTCCTACTCTTCTAAGGACTTCAATTAGTTTAGGCAAGTCAGATGAGCGAGTGATTTCAATAGATTTTGTAATAACTGGCTGGAAAATATGCCTTATTTCTTCAAATGGTGTTTGTTCGTTTATGGTTATTGTGTCTCCTACATCTACATTAAGCCCTGAAATTGCAAGGACATTACCTGCTGGAACTTTTTCCATTTGTTCTGGTTTAATTCCATTGTAGACAAGAACTTGCTGGAGCCTATATTTCTTTTTTGCATTGTTTGCGTAAACTTCCATTCCATTTGTAATGGTTCCAGAATATAAACGGCCTGCAGCTATCTCTTTTCCAGAGCGAGGGTCAATTATTATGTTTGTTATTACAAAGGCAACTTCTCCATTTTGATTGCAGCTTATTAAATCTTTTCCAAATTTACTATCTAAATCTCCTTTCCATATTTTTGGTATTCTGTATTTTTGAGCTTCTATGGGATTTGGCAGATGCTTTATAGCCATGTCCAATATAACTTCATGCAATGGAGCTTTTTCCCGCACCCATTTTTTTCTTTCTTCTCCTTCAAGTTCGTATATTTTATAAATGTCCTTGAAAGAAACATTTTTTTTCTTCATAAAAGGAATTGAAAGTGCCCAGTTTTCTCTTGCAGAACCAAATGCAACGCTACCATCCTGAACATTTACTTTCCATTTTTCCTTATATTCATCTTCTGCGATCTGCATTATTAAGTTATTGAAAGAATTGATTAGTTTTACAAATCTTTCCTGCATTTGCTCTGGATTCAGCTTCAACTCTTTGATTAATCTATCAACCTTGTTTATGAAAAGGACTGGTTTTACTCTTTCTCTTAATGCTTGCTTTAGCACTGTTTCTGTTTGAGGCATTATTCCTTCAACAGCACAAACAAGAACAAAAGTTCCGTCAATAGCTCTCATGGCCCTTGTTACATTTCCCCCAAAATCAACATGTCCTGGCGTGTCAATGAGGTTAATCAAGTATTCTTTTCCCTGATATTCATGAGCCATGGATACATTAGCTGCATCAACAGTCATTAATCTTTCTTGTTCATCAGCATGCTGCCATGTTGTCATTCCTTCTTCTAAATCTCCTGCATTTTTAGAAGCCATGAGTCCTGCTGCAGCAAGCAGATTGTCTGTAAAAGCTGTTTTTCCATGATGTATATGCGCGCTTGTAGCTATATTTCGGATATTCTTCTGCTCTGAAGTCAATCTCTGAATCTTGTCTAAACTCTTTTCTTTTTCTGTCATTTTATTCTAAATTATGAATACAAAAAAAGCTTTTTAAAGCTTTGTCCAGTTACTGATTCTGTTTAGGAAATCCAATTGCCTATTCAAAGA
>JBBSYH010000033.1:0-13888 GCA_038045365.1 Nanobdellota archaeon | reverse complement strand
CAAAAATTATCCGCTTGAGCTTCTTGCATCTTATGATTACAAGAATGGAATTTACAGGACAGAAACAGCTGAAACAACAAAAGTAGATCTTAAAGTTATTGGATGTTCTTCACTTGCTCAGCAAAAAGTTGCAGAAATTCTAGCTTCTTTAGAATCTGATGCAGAAGCAGGAAAACCAATGGTTATTAAGGCTACAATAAAAAATACTGCTGGAAAACAAGCAACTTTTGTTTTAGGATTTAAGGGATATGAGTCTTGGGCAAAGCTTGCAAATGTATCTGATAGATTCTTCAGTCTTGAAAACGGAGAAAGCAAACAGGTAACTTTAACATTTGATGTTTTGGAAAAAGCTTCAGGAGAAAATACATTTATAATAGAAGCTCTAAGTGATGGAGCAGTAGAAAGCAGAGAAGTTTCAGTTATATTAGGGGAAAAAGAGAAAAAAAGTCTTTCTCCAATCTTCAAGGATAACGCTTTAGTATGGGTAATCGGAATAATAAACTTATTCTTGCTTATCTTGATAATAGTTATAGCTGTTAGAATGTCTAGAAGATAAACATTAATTTATTAAACCTATTCTCCTACAAGGATACAATGGATTACAAGGAGATGTCCTGGTTGATTGCAAGGTATATTTTTCTTGTTGTTTTAGCGCTTTCAGATCTTTATTTAATTTATCTGGTCTTTACACCATTGACTCTTTATTCAGTTTCTTTTATTCTAAGTTTATTTTATGAAAACCTGAATCTTTTGAATGGAACCAGCACCATATTTATTGATGGAGATTATATTAATATAATTGAGGCGTGCATAGCTGGTTCTGCTTATTTTCTGCTTTTAATATTAAATTTATCAGTGCCTATGGAAATTAAAAAGAGAATAAAAAGCATATCTTTTACCATATCCTCTTTTTTCTTGCTTAATGTATTAAGGATAGTTATCTTCTCTGTTCTTTTTGTACAAGGATATCAGTATTTTGACATAGCACATAAATTTATATGGTATTTTGGAAGCACAATTTTGATTGTCATTATATGGTTTTTGAATGTTTATCTGTTTAAAATCAAAGAAATTCCAGTTTATTCAGATATAAAAGAAATTTTTTCAGACATCGTGAAAAATACAAAAAATTTTAAAGGCAATTCTCCAGCTAATTAAATGTTCGCGGATTTTTTTAATCAGGCAGTTGAATTTCTTGTAAGAACAATTGGCTCTTTTGATTATATTGGTATTTTTATATTAATGACTATAGAAAGTTCATTTATACCTTTTCCAAGCGAGGTTGTTCTTATTCCTGCAGGCATTTTAATTGCAAAAGGTGAAATGGCGCTTCATTGGGTTTTTATTGCATCCCTCCTGGGAAGCCTTGCAGGGGCATTTTTCAATTATTATTTTGCTTTTTTCCTGGGCAGAAAGCTTGTAAATAAGATGGTGTTGAAATACGGAAGAATATTTTTTCTAAGCCCAAGCACTATCTTTAAAGCAGAAAAATACTTTGAATCCCACGGAGAGATTACTACTTTTATAGGGAGGCTTATTCCAGTAATAAGACAGCTTATATCTCTTCCTGCAGGATTTGCAAAGATGAATTTGCTCAAGTTTTCTCTTTATACTTCTTTAGGAGCAGGCATTTGGAGTCTAATTCTGATTTATATCGGCTACATATTTCAAGAAAATATAGGATTGATAAACAAGAATTTAAATATTATTACTCTTTGGACAATTCTTCTTTCTGCAATAATTATTATTCTTTATGTGATAATTAAATTAAGAAAAAACCGCTAATTTTCTCTTGTTCTTCTTTTTGCATCAAGTATAGATTTAACTTCAAATTTTTCTATTGCTTCTGTAGTTTGGCATTGTGAGATGCTTACAATATGGCAGTTTTCTATCTTTTCTATTTTTGTCTCACTTCCAGATTGCAGAGTTATTACAACATTATTCGGATATGTTTCACAAGATACATGAGTGATATTATTCTCTACCGCCTGCTGTTCATCAGGAACTCCTGAAAGAAGCCCTATATTTGAATATGCTAAATTATCATGAAGGAAAGAAGATAAGCTATGTATGTCCCTCAGTAGATTAGGACATTGGAGTAAATTACTGGTATTTATTGCCAGATAAACATATGTTCCTCTCGGATAGGCAATCTCCCCGTTTATGCTGACATTATTCTTTTTTGGATTATTTCTAAGGTATAAATTATATTTGTATTGCTGTCCATCGTCTCCTGTAAAGTAATAATAATAATGATACAAAGGTATTTCTCCCAGTTTTGTTTTTGTAAAAGTTAATCCTTCATATCTTATTGTTTTTGCTCCTTGAAATAATAAATAAAAGACGAGGAACACAATAATTAAGCTAGTCATTGCAGCGATAATATAGCGAAACTCTTGATTTTTGCTGTTTTTTTTAGGTTTTTTCTTGATATTTTTTTCCATATTAATATTGTGTTATATAAAACTGGTTTTTAAAGCTTTTCGCTTTTCTATTGTACTAAATAAGTCTTTAATTTAGCTGATTCCAAGCACTTTATAAAGAAATGCATCTACACTTCTTAAATCTCCCTCTATGAATATGCATTTTTCTCTTTGATAAATTTTATTTTTATCAGATTTGTTCCAGACTATAAGGGAGCTAGAGCAATTTTTTTCAGGAAGGTTTTTTTCACATGTTTCATAGCATGCTTTTTGTATTCTGCTCGCATATCTTCCTAATGTTGAGCCTATTTCATTAATTATCTCATCGCTTTCTGAAGCTATATATAGAACTTTTCCAGAATATTCGCTATTTGGAAAGCTAAAATTAGCTTCTATATTTTTCACGCTTTCAGGGCTGTAAGTTAAAGAATAAGTATTTTCTCCAGATTTAAAATTCCATTTATCTCCTTCATTTAAAGTATTAGCATTTTCTTTAGAATCAGCGCTGGGATTTGAGAAAAAAGCATATCCAGCAGTGCTTGTCACAAGTATAAGCAGCATGAAAAAGACAAATATCTTTCCTCTTCTCTTTTCAGCTCTTTCTATCTCTTCCTGTGTTCTTATCTTCCTCATAGAATAAGAATGGAAATGCTATTTAAAAATATAATGAATTAAAAAATAAAAGAAAAAAAAGAAAAATAAAAATTTTTATTTAAGCCGTAGTATTCGTAGCATTCCCAACAGTTGTTGTTGCTGCGCTTATTTCTGCCTTAAGATCGCTTACTGTTTTTCCAGTATACTTCTTGCCAGTCATAGTATCTACAGTTTGAGTTGTAAATGCTTTTGCAGCGTTTGTAGTATCCTGTGCATTATAACCAGCTACTAATGTTGCTATTGCTCCTCCAGTTCTAGAGAAGGTCTGAATTAAATATGACCCTGCTCCAACTCCAGTTTTAGCAGTGAAGTCAGCTCCACACAATGGTGAAGAGCTTCCTAGCAATTCAGCAGCTACTTTGTTTACACAGCTTCCTCCTACAACAATTAAGTTCTTTGTTGCAACAGATGATACTTCTGCATCACTTACTGAAACAACTGTTCCAATCTCTTTTGCAACCCCGCTGCTTGATACAGCAGTTGCTCCTGCAGAAGAACTTGTGACAGTTACATCACGTGATGTAATCAATACATTTGCCTGCACTTGGTCATCAGGATACCATATTGTAACAGTATTTCCGCTAGCAACATCTCTTTCAAATAATGCTCCATAAACGTCAAGCCATTGATTCTTGTCTGTCTTAGATTCAAGAGAAAATGCGCTTACCGTAGGATCAGTAAATGTTGGAGTTCCAATTGCCGGAGTCACAGTAGTTGTTCCCTCGCTTGTAAGAGGTATACATGTTATTTCTCCGTTTGTTGTTGCTCTTCCTCCTGTTGTCTTTTCCTCAAGGATAAGAATAGCTGGACCAAGCGACCTGTTGAAGTTACATGCAGGTACAAGTAATTTGTTAATAGTGCCATTTTCTTCTCCAGAATTAACAGATCTATTTCCAACATTTACTCCTTCACCTTGGCTAACATTATAAGTAATGTTTACAGTGTTTGAAGTAACAGTTGTAAGATTACTTAAGCTTGCTCCAGATGAGTTTCCAATATTAAATCTAGCTCCAGCTTCATAAGTTGTTCTTGATTCAGGTCCAAGCAGTTGATAAAGCGTATTATTATTGACAAAAGTTTCTGTCAAAATCGACATCCATTGTCCATTCTTCAGCTTTATTCTTGGGAATAATGTTCTCTCTGTTCCAGACTCACCTGATGCTGCTCCTCCACCCCATGTAATGGTTATATTAGCGTTAGAGCCTCCTGGCTTTGCCCAAATATAATAAGTATTTCCTTCTATATTTGTATTAGAAGTGTTTGCTAATCCTGTTGCAAAATCATAGGATTTTCCGCTTATTACATCAGTCAAAGTTGTCTTGTCGCTCGCACTTGAGCCAGGTCCTACAGAAGTTACTTCAAGAAGCATACCATTATCTCCTGCATTTACTACAACTATATTGCCTTGCTGAACAGTGTCGTTCTCTTGGACAACAATAGTCTTATTGCTTGCATCAGCTAAGTTTACTCTTCCTAAAGTTGAATCTGCAGCCTTGTCAGTATCTTTAGCATAGTTCAAAGTATATTCTTTTCCAGCTAATGCTGTTGTGAAAGTTACTTTTGCAGCAGTTGAAGCGTCAGCACTTATTGTCAATTTGTCTCTGGAAGTTGCATCCAATGCAGGATTTAAATCTGCGAATTGGACTTTTACAGCTCCTCCAAGAACTCTGTCAGTAAATGAGCCTCCAACTTTTATATAGTCTCCTGTAGAATCTTTTGCAGCTTGTGCAATATCTACAGCGCTTATTCCTGCTCCAGCTGTTCCAGTTATTTCAACATTTGTTCCTTGAATTGTTGTGTCATCTGCCCCATATCTGGCAGCCTGCGCGTCTTCAAAGTGCAATGTTCTTGAACCTAACAAAAGATCAATATTTGAGAGTGTTCCTGTCTTTGTTGTATAAAATATGTCTTTTACATATACTTCAAAGTCTCCTGCAAATTTATAGCTTGAGCCTTTTGATACAGCTTTCTGTATCCCATCAACTACTATTGTAGCAGCAGTTGTGCTTGTTGCTCCCTTTAAGTTTACAGTATGGTCTTTGTCTGCAACTTTAACTGTCTTTGTCTCTCCTTCATCTACACTTGTTGTAACTCCGCTTCCATACAAATATAATGTATTGGAGTCAGAATTTGCTCCTATTACATACTCTTGACCCATCATATTGACAGTTGATGTTCCGATAACATTTGTTGCATCAGAAACATTCAGAGTTTTTGTAAAGGTTAATGTGTAATTGAAAAAAGACGCAGTTGTTGCAGTGCTTCCAATATCAACAAGAGGGACTGGATCAATACTTTCTCCGCTCTTACTGAAAGTCACTCTTATTCCAGGTCCAGGTGTTATTTTCTGAGTATATTTATACTCTGTTCCTGTAAGGTCTATTGCCTTTCCATCAACTAATAATTTTGGTAATTCACTTGAAGTTAAGGCTGTTCTTGCAATATTAATAGAGCTGTTAACATATAGCTTCTGGCTTCCAGTAGCTAAGTTTACGCTGTCTCCAGCACCGCTTGTGCTTACTGAAGCTGCTCCAGTAGAAGGGCTGGCTTGTTCTGCTATCTTGGTATTTAAGCTTTTTACAATATCAACAACTGCAACTACGTCAGTAGGTGCTGCTGTTGTACCATAAACTATAGCAGCATTAGCAGCTCCTCCTTTTACAAAAGGATCTGGATAATTTGCTGCTGCAGCTAATCCAATAGTAGAACTCACCATTATCGCACTAGTCAAAACAGATGCAATCTTTCTAAAATTAAATTTCATTTTTATTACCTCCTTTCAGCTGTATATTATTGGCAGTCTCGAAAGACTCCCCTAAGGGAAATCACCATTTAATTAGTGATTCGCCTACGTGTAGAGCATATAGCTTTAAAGCGCTATTCTCTAACACAAATTATTATCGTCTTTTTAGACGAGCCATTATTTGGCCAATGCTCAATAGAGCAAGTATCTAAATTCTAAACTCTTTAAAAACCTTTCCATATTATTTTACTTCTCCGAAGGAACTTATTTAATTACCTTACAATTACTTTATAAATCTTTTGTTGTCACTATTTATTACTACATTATTTTAAAAGGTCACTAGTTTATTTCAAAAAAACTTTTTCACCATATTCCATCATATATAGGGTAAATATTAACATATATGGTAAACGGAAACATATATATACAAGACAATAATAGTAAATAGAGGTTTTGTTTGAACATATATTAAAAAATGGCAGAAAAGGTAAAAACAAGGGAGATAACTGTCGTCGAGGAAAACGGAGCATTTGCCGCTTTCTTCAAAAAGTTTACTCAAGATCCTGAATATGATTTTGAAGGTCTTTCAGCATTAAGAAAATTATTGAGCAATGAAAAAGCTAAAATCCTTTATATTATTAAATCTAAGAAACCAGCTTCTTTGTATCATCTTGCAAAAATTCTAAACAGAGATTTCAAAGCAGTTAGTAAAGATATTAAGCTTCTTGAAAGGTTTGGTTTCATAGATATTATACGTGAAAATACAGGAAAAAGGAAAAAGCTTAGGCCAATACTGACAGTTAATTCAATAAACATAAAGATAAAACTTTAACGGTATTAATAGCAAAGTTGGAAAGAATATTTTATAATTCCAGGGTAGCTGTCAATAAAATTATCTGCTTTTCTTGCGATGTTTCCACACTCGCCTTTTGATATTGTTATTATATTTGTTGTTTTTTCAGAGTTGTTTAAGCTGTAATGAGCTTCAAACTTATATGCTTTTATTGGGCTGTCTTTCCAGGCTTTCCAGCTTGTTTCAGTTATTTCTTTCATAGTCCTATTCAGCTCTACACAAGCTTCTTTTCCGTTTATACATTTCTTTTTTGCATAACATGCCTTTAACAGCTCTGCAACAGAAGAATAATCCGGCTCATAGTTTAAAGCACAATCACTAGTATACTGCATGCTGCCATCTAAAAAGTTTCTTATGTCTTTACTTTCTTTCTTTAATTCAGGCACATCTTGCCTTGCTGATATTCCGAGAAAAACCACAAATATCACTGCTACTATTACAACTATTGCTACAAAACCAACTATTTCTTCTTGTGCTTTTTTCTTCATTTTGTGCATCATTCTACTTTTTTCCCTCCAGCATATATTTTTCCAAGTTCACACTTAATATATCCCTGCTTCTTAAACTCCTGTCTGCATAATGAGACAAATGCGCTGGAGAGAGGCGCAATACTTTTATTTACAAGTGTTATTGAACTGCATTCAGGATAATTGACTTTAAGGCACTCCCCATTTTTTACAGGATATATTACCTCTATTCTTAAGTGCTCCAGATTCCAAAATCCCTTATATGACTCTTTATCTTTTAAGGCCATTAGTTTGTCAAGGTCAATGCAATTTGAACATTCGCTCGTACTCCAGCTAAATTCAGGCGTGTTTGCAATTCTTCTTGCTATTTCTCTGGCTTCATTCTCTCTCTGCTCTCCAACATCTTCTTTTAATGATGAAGCTTTAAATACAAAATAAAAAAGCCCGGAAATTACCAGAAATATAATAATTGCAAGTAAGGCAAAAGCCATTTCTTGTATTTTTAGCTGTCCTTTAGAACAATTTACACGACAAAAGCTCATTTTTCCTCCTTATTTCCTCTGACATTTTGTTTATTGATTCAATTTCTTTTGAATTTGCAAAAGACAATGTTGCATTTGAATATGCTATTAGTTCAAAATCAAGATTTGAACTGCATCCCTTAACAGAAAGAGCACGGCTCTTATCAGCATATACAATAGATAATTCAGAAGTTCTTTTCATAAGTCTTTTTACTTGGCACTCATATATTTCAGGAGAAGCAAAAATTGCTCCATACAACAATGCATTGTTTAAATCATCTTCATAAAATACTTTTTTTTCATTTTTCTTTACGCTTTTTTCTCTTAAATTTACAACTATGCTACATTTTGTTCCGACTCCTGAAAAACATACTTTTCTGCTTTTTTTTTCACATTTTTCTATAGAACTTATATTTATGTTTCTTAATTCAAGCCTTTCTATTTCCTTTTCTATATAGCTTGGAGGGTCAATAAAGCAATATTTTTCAGAATCAGGCCATATATACAATAAATCAGCAGTTTTAAATGGAATCTCAAAACTTTTTGACAATACTATATTTTCTCTTCCTTCTATCATATCTTCAGAAAATATATATTTATTATAAAAAATACTTGGGTTTCCAGGCTCTTCCCATTTCCCCCCTCTTGCACTGCTCGCAACGCTTATTTCCTGCTGTCCAAAATTTCCCAAAGTTCTGCATTTATTGTAAACTCTGGTCTCTACAGGATAAGTTATTAATGTAGTTCTTTCTTCTCCAAGGCTGTTTTCAACAGGATTCAAAATAATTCCGATTTCTTTCGCAGTTTTGGTGTCTGAAATCTTGTTTTCGGTTTTTAATAAGTTTGATGAAAAATAAAGCGCCAGAAATAATATGACTCCTCCTACAATAATTGCAAACATCCATCCAAAAGTGAACTCAAATGCTTTTTTGTTCATCTTGCTATCTTTACTAAAGCTTCTCTGCTCTCTTTAATTATTTTCACGCTTGCTTCTCCGTTTAATACAGGAACACAGAAGAACTCATTAATTTTAACATGTTTTAATTGGTATGTAAATGTTGAATCCTTGCACACTTTATCTAACGGATAAAAAGCCATGTTGCTTTCAGCTCTGGCTTTTTCTTTTATTTTATTATAGGCGTCCCTGTCTTTATTGTCAGTAATTACCGCAGTATGATTTCCAAAGCATACTTTTTCTATTTCCTTTGGCAGTTCATAGGTGTAAACATCTGAGCTAACATCTTCATTCCATGCGTTATCTATTTTGCTCTGCAAATTTGAATAGAAAATTTTGCATGTGGCGTCCTTTCCAATACTCACAAATTTAATCAATACATATCCTGCAACCGCCAGAGTTGCAATAACAATAATTATAGAAAAAATAACTCCAAAGCTAAGTTGTATCTGTCCTTTTTTTCTCATCTATGTATTAAAAAAAGCCAATAATTAAACGTTTCTACTTGCTAAGCCCCTTTATAGTTCCAGAAATTCTTAGGATTTTTACGTTATCAGTGGAAGCTTCAAAAGCAGCCCTTATATTATTTACTTCTTTTCTGTCAACAGAGAGTATGGTTCTTCCTCCGTCATCTATAAAAACAGGAGATGCTTTAGCCCATCCTAAAATTCCTATGTATTCAAGTATAGAATTTTCAATCTTGTTTTTGTCTTTTCCATTCAATAAAAGATATCTTCTGTTCATTCGCGCAGAAGGTTTTAATTTAAGTTTCATTGTATTAATGTTCTATTTGCTAATTCATTTATAACTTTCCTTACACTATTGCTTTCAAGCGCGAATCCAATGCTTTCCGCATTTCCAACTTTGAAATTGTTTACTCCTATTACTTTTCCAGTTATGTCTATCAAGGGTCCTCCGGAATTGCCAGGGTTTAATGAAACATCTGTCTGCACATATTCATCAAGTCCATTCGGTCCTTTTCTGTTTAAAGCAGATACTATGCCCTGAGTAACAGTAAAGGAAAGTCCCAATGGATTCCCAATTGCAATGACTTTTCTTCCAACCAGGAGCTCATCAGAGTTAGCAAGCAAAAGGTAATTATAATTTCCTCCTTCTGCCTTTATGATAGCTAAATCCCGCAAGTCATCTTCTCCAATAACTTCAGCAGGAACTATTTTTTTATCATATGTTAAAATTGCTATTTTTTTTGCTTCCGCTATAACATGCTGGTTTGTAACAATATAACCATCAGGATGCACTAAAAAGCCTGTTCCAGTTGATCTGTCAGTACCAACACTAACAACACCTTTCACAGAATCTTCAATTATTCCTGAAAAATCCTCTTGTTTTAATTTAATTTGGCTTATTTGCTTATCAAAGCTAGTTTGCTGTGTAGTAATCAATTGGCTGATTTCATTGATATTCTGCTGCGTCTTGGTGCTATAATCTGCAAGAAGCAATTTATAATACTCATTTGATTCATTTATGGATTTTTCATTATCTTTTCTTAATTTTTCAAGTTCAGCTTTAGAATCAGATATCGTTTTTGATACTTGCGAGCTTAGAGTAACAAAAGAAACTATCTGCAATATTAATAATATTACTACTAAAGTATAAAGTATGTTTTTGTGCCCCTCCATTTTCAAAAATAGAAATCACCATATTTATAGTTTGTCTTATCATATTTTTTTATTTAAATTTCTAAAAAGCTATTTAAACCATCCATTCTTTAGAAAAATATGAGGTTGCATGCAATAGGAGGCTATAATGAGGTTGGAAAAAATATGACTGCTTTGGAAATAGATGATGATGTTATATTATTTGATTCAGGACTTTTTCTTCCTGCGATAGTTGGTGTTTCAGAAAAAGAAAAAATACCAACTGAAAGAGGAATGCGTTCCTTAGGCGCACTTCCTAATGATATATACCTAGAGAAAGAGGGGCTAAGAAATAAAGTAAGGGCAATTTTAGTTTCACACGCACATTTGGATCATGTCGGGGCAATTCCTTACAATGCTTATAGATATAAAGCAGATGTTGTTGGAACACCCTTTACAATGTCTGTGTTAAAAGTTCTGATGGAAGATTCAAAGCAAAAGATTCGAAACAAAATAGTTTCAGTAAATGTGAATGGCACTTACTTTGTAAAAGGCAGGAAAAATTACAAAGTTGAGTTTCTAAACATGACTCATTCAACAATTCAAAGCGCGATAATTGCAGTTCATACTCCTGATGGAATTGTACTTTATGCGAATGATTATAAGCTGGATAATTCTCCAGTATTTGGAGATAAACCAAACTATAGCCGGCTCAAAGAGCTTTCTAAAATAGGAGTCAAAGCATTAATAGTGGATTGCCTATATGCTCCAGACGATAGAAAAACGCCTTCTGAAAAAATAGCAAGAAGCCTTCTTGAAGATGTTTTCTTCAAATCAGAAAATCATAATTCGGGCATGATAATAACAACTTTCTCATCTCATATAGCAAGGCTTAAGACAATAGTAGAATTTGGCAGAAAGCTAAATAGAGAAGTTGTTTTTCTTGGTAGAAGTTTAAATAAATATGTTACAGCCGCAAGAAGAATCGGAAAGGCTCCTTTTATAAATGATATTAAAATATTTACATATAGAAAACAGCTCGAAAAAACACTTAAAAATATAAACAAAAATAAAAAAAATTATCTTATAGTATGCACAGGCCATCAGGGTGAGCCAGGTTCAATTCTTGATAGAATTGCCAGGAAACAGCTTAGTTTAAATCTTTCTTCCGGAGACCATATAATATTTTCTTCAAAAACAATTCCTACTCAAATTAACGAAGATAATAGGAAGGAACTGGAGAAAAGATTAAAAAAACAGAATGTTAAAATATTTGATAATATACATGTAAGCGGACATGGAGGAAGGGTTGATTTGCGGGATTTAATAAAGATTACAAATCCACAGCATGTAATACCCTCTCATGGAGACTTAAAGAAATTGACAGCAGGAGCCAATCTTGCTGAAGAAATGGGATACAAACTAAATAAGACAGTGCATCTAATGCAAAATGGGCACTCTATAACAATTAAAAAATGAAAGAAGAAATTATTGGAGGATTAAAGAATGCTATTGAAAGGGGCTATTCTTTAGAAGAGGCAGTCCAGACTTTTATTAATGCAGGATATAATCCTTTTGAAGTAAATGAAGTTGCAAAAATAATTAATGCTGGAGCAATATCTGTTCTATCTCCTAAAAAGCAGGACATTCAGCCAAAAACAACATCTGCTCTTTCAGAACTTTCAAGACCTCCTGAAACAGCATTTAAAAATTTTCCTTCATCAGCAGCTCAGGAGCCGGGAAAAAAAAGTAACGCCCCTTTAATAACCATATTAATTATTTTAATATTTCTAATTATCTTGGTATTATTAGGTTTATTATTTGGGGATAAGATACTAAAATTATTTTCTAAAATTATTTTGGCAATGTAAAATGATTTATACTCCTGCAGAAGATTCATATTTATTAAAGAGCGAGGTAATTAAATATGCTGTTGGAAAAAAAGTTTTGGATATCGGCTCTGGTTCTGGAATTCAAGCAAAAGCAGCGCTTCTTGCAGGAGCAAAATCAGTTTTAGCAGCAGATATTTCAGAAGAAGCAATTTCAAATCTTTCTAAAGATGGAATCAGAGCTGTAAAATCAGATCTTTTTTCTAACGTTAAAGGAAATTTTAGCCTTATTATATTTAATCCCCCATATCTCCCATATGAAAAAAAAGAAGATTATGAAAGCAGTTTAGCAACTTCGGGCGGAGAAAAAGGGGATGAACTTATTATAAGATTTATAGAAGCAGCAGGAGAGCATCTTGCAAGAAGAGGAATAATTTTGATTGTTTTATCCTCATTAACTCCAAAAAAAAGAATATTAGAATGTATTAGAAAACATTCAATGTATTATGAAGTTCTCTCTTCAAAAAGTCTTTTCATGGAAGAGCTTGAAGTTTGGAAAATTTCACCAATAAATTTAAAACCTGACTTTTCCCATTAAAAAAATGGATGAACAGCTTATTGCAGGAGGGCATAGATTAGAAGAGCAGTTGAGGGAACTTAAGCAAAACATAGATTTTATCTCAAATGAACTAAATGAGCTTGGTAAATTCCTGGAAAATATTTCTTTTATGGAAAAGTCAAAAGAGAATTCAATTATTTCTTCTCTTGGAAAAGGTCTTTACGTAAAAGCTTCCCTAGAAGAAAAAAATATTTTTGTTGAAGTTGGCTCAGGCGTTTTAGTAAAGAAAACTCCTGAAGCAGCAAAAAAGATAATAGAAAATCAAATAAAAAGACTTTCAGAAGCAAAACTAAAGCTACTTGAGAAGTTTGAGTTGTGTTATAAGAATTTGAATGATTTACTTGTTGAATTCAAGGAAAAAAAAGGGGCAAATCAGCATAGCCATTAAGGAAACTTTTCTGCTTTTTTTAGAAAATCACTATAGTTTAATATTCCATATTCAGAAATTATCTTCTTTATGTATTTTCTTTCTATTTTTTCAAATGAAGGATTTCTTATTTTTATCTTTTCAGGCGCCCTCAGCCAAACTTCATGAAAATCTCTTTCTTCAATATATACTTTTTTTGAGAAATGTTTCCATGAATCAGCAACAATATAAACTGGTTTCTTATGTATAAAAGATATTTCTGCAATTCCTGCACTTCCTATTTTATTTATTACTCCAGAGGTTAATACAGCATCAGCTCCAAGCATAATAATATCGCAATTTTTAATTGCTTCATGTGCTCCAGAATCCACAAAAGTAGTTACTTTTATCTTTTCATTTGAAAGTTCTTTCGCAGTAATTCTTCCCTGATAAAGAGGCCTTGTTTCAGTATTATAAACTTCAAATTTTCTTCCTTTTTTCTTTGCATAAATCAGTGCCTTTATTACGTTTGTAGAATGACAATGCGTATAAATAATATAGTTGTTTCTTATTATTTTCAGGACTTCTTTATTTATTTTATTTTGTGCTTCCTCAAAATGCTTTATTATCTTGCCTCTTGGCCATTTGTCTACAAGATTAATCGCATTGAAAAGCATAGGCTCTGTAGGCCTCAGATTAATAAGCTCATTTTTGTTTTTCTTATCGGGTTTCATATAATAAGCTTTTATTGCTTCCCGAGCTATATTTGTAGCACCCTGAATTTTAACCTCTTTTATATCTTTATATATTTTAAGCAGGCGCCTCATGTTTTCATTTAGTCATTCATCCTATAAAAAACTATACTTTTCAAGATTTAGGA
>JBBSYH010000032.1:0-1400 GCA_038045365.1 Nanobdellota archaeon | reverse complement strand
TGATAATTGTATCCATAGAAAGAGCGTTATTTTGTGTTATTTAAACTTTTCTGGAGAAGTGTATTGTTAAGTTAAGGGGAGTTAATGACATATAATTGCTTAAAAGCATGAAGCCAATTATTTTTTACTTTCTGCCCAGATTATTAAAGGAAGAAGGGCATTTGTTAATTTCTTTCCTTTTTTTGTAAGAGAATACTCTACTCTTGGAGGAATTTCATTAAATGATTTTCTCAGTATAAGATTTTCTTCTTCTAGTTCTTTCAGCCTATGAGATAATATCTTTGCAGTTGCCCTTTCTACTCTTTTCAAAAGATCATTAAATCTTAAACTCCCAAAATTATTAATTGTTATTAGAATAGATATTGTCCATTTCTTGCTTAGATAACTTGAAACGGACTCTAATGGTTTAGGGCAATAACCATTAATAGATTTCATTCTACAACAATTTTCATCTGTTTTTATTATGCTTACCATTTGGAAACTACTTGATTTACATAGTCCTTTTGGTATATAAAATATACTAAAGAAAAGTTATTTAAGATGGTTACGATTTACACGGCGGAAGGCTGTCCTTGGTGCAAGAAAACAAAAGAGTTTCTAAATCAACATAATATTAAATATAAAGAAATAGATGTTGGTAAAGATAAAAGATCTGCTAAAGAGATGGTACGAAAATCAGGGCATATTGGTGTGCCTATTGTTGATGTTAATGGAAAAATTATTATTGGTTTTGATGAACAAAAACTAAAGGAGGCTTTGAAACTTTAATGGTAAAAGAAATTGCTCATAAAGGAAAAAAGCATTTTCAGTGCGATATATGTAAATTTTATTATAAAACGAAAGCATTAGCTCAAGAATGTGAAAGTTTCTGCAATAAACATAATAGTTGCAGTCTTGAAATAACTAAATACGCAGTCAAGATAAAATAAAAGGAGGTAAAGGAAAATGAAAGAAAAAGAAAGAAGAAAACCATGTTGCAACTTTGGGAAATGCCTATGTTGTGAATGTTGTATTTGCATTTGCACAAAAGAATTAAAGAAGTTTCTCTCTCCAGAAGCACGGAAACTTTTAATAAAAGAATTATCCTAAAAAAACATGATGAAATCAATGTTTGAACATATTCTTTTAACTTTTAGTTCTAAAAAACACATTATAATAGCGGTTATTTTGGTTGTAGTAATGGCCTTTATATCCATTTTAGTTCCTTCATTACTAATCCCTGGAAATACATTAAAATTGCAGTTATCACTTTTAGAAACAAGTGATATTAGCTTGATAATTATTTTTTCTGCCCTATTTGGCATTGCAATTTCAATGCAGATTTACGCATCACATAAAGAGAAAAATAGTAATAAATTAGTAAAGAGTACTGGAACAGGTCTTATCGCATTTATAGGAAC
>JBBSYH010000031.1:0-1071 GCA_038045365.1 Nanobdellota archaeon | reverse complement strand
ATGGAAATTATACTTTTAATGCAACTGCTAATGACACTGCAGGAAACAATAATGGAACAGGAAGCGGCTCAAGAACAGTTTTAGTCAGAGCATTCCCTGTTTTATCATATGTTACTCCAACTCCTGCTAATGCCAGCTTATTAAGTTATCCTAATATTAGTATAAATGTAACTTCTGATGTGAATCTTTCTGTTGCAAGGCTGTATATTGATGAAAGAGCAATAGATGTTTTAGGAGATGGAGGTGATGGAGCTTTAACAGTAACTGGTGCGAGTACAATTATTAATAATTATACATACTTGACTGCTAATGCCAGTATAGGAGACACAAATATTACAGTTAATTCAGCATCAGGATTTTCTTTAGATGATGAAATTTTAATTATACAAACACAAAATTCTTCAAATGGGACTGCAGGAACTTACGAGTTTGCGACTATAGTAAATATTTCAGGAAGTGTTTTAGAGCTGGCATTTGGACTTGATAATGTCTATTTTACTGGAGTTTATAATTCAACTACTGCTACTAATACACAAGTTATTACTGTCCCGCAATATACTAATCTAACTGTTAATTCAGGAGCGAGCATTGTTCCTCGTATATGGGAGGGAACTACTGGAGGAATTATTGTTTTCAAAGCAAATGAAAATGTTAATGTTGTTGGGAATATTAGTGCTAATGGAGCAGGATTTAGAGGAGGTGAAGGAACATCTTCTAGTGAGCCAGTTAATGCAACACAAGGAGAATCTTTTATAGGATTAGGACTTAAAATGAGAACAGCGAATAGGGGAGGGGGAGGAGGCCATTTATCAGGAACTTCCTGCAGTCACCCTGGAGCAGGTGGAGGAGGTCATGGGGCGGAGGGAGGCAATGGCTCGAGTGGTAATTGTGCAGTTGAAGCTGTTGGGCAAGGAGGAAATGCTACAGGAACTGCTAACTTATCTGTACTTATGTTTGGGGGAGGCGGAGGAGAAGTAAGATTGCAGCCAGGAGCAGATGGAGGAGGAATTGTTTTTATTGCTGCTCAAAATATTTCAGTTACAGGAAGAATTACTGCTAATGGCAATGCAG
>JBBSYH010000030.1:0-14613 GCA_038045365.1 Nanobdellota archaeon | reverse complement strand
GGCTCTGCATCATGACCCTGAATAAATGTTGCTGCTGGAACATTCTCTGGAATCCTGATTATAAGTTTCCATCCAAAATTTGTTTTTGCTTCTTTTGCCATGCTTTTCATATAGAAATTGCGTATTTAAACTTTTCTATTTCGTTACCACTTTTCAATAACATTTAGAAATATATATTAAGAGATTTCTTCAGCAATAGGCACTTTAACTATATCTGCAACTTTATCTCCTTCTTTTAATTTTACAACTCTCACTCCTTGTGTTGCTCTCCCCATTACTCTTAAATATCTCATCGGCACTCTTATCACCATGCCCTTATTTGTTGTTGCAATTATTGAATCCTTGTCATTAACAAATAAAGAACAAACAATTTCTCCTGTTTTATCGCTGACAGCAAGATTAATAACTCCTTTAGCTCCTCTTGCAGTTTTTCTGTATTCTTCCAAAGCAGTACGTTTTCCATATCCCTTTATAGTAATTGTCAAAATGCTTGTTTTTCCGTCTTTTGGCAGACTCTCTAAAGAAACAATTTCATCATTTTTTCCTAATTCAGCTCCTTTAACACCATAACTAGCTCTCCCCATTGTTCTTACTTCATCTGTCTGAAATCTAACTGCCTGCCCTTTCTTTGTAATCAAAAGAACTTCCTGCCCTTCTTCCACTCTTCTTACATTAATAACAACATCACTTCCATCTAAAGGAAGATTAATTACTCTAACACCTGTATTTCTTGGCTTAGATAAGTCTTTCATAGGTATTTTCTTTACTATTCCAAGTTTAGTTGCAAACATTAAATAGCCATGCTCAAAATCTTTTACAGAAATAACATTGCTGATATGCTCTTCTCTTAAATTCAGAACATTAATTATTGCCTTTCCCTTGCTTTGCCTTTCAAAAGCAGGAACATCATTTGCTTTTAGCCAATATACTCTTCCTCTTGATGTGAAGAAAAGCAAATAGTCATGCGTTGAGCAAGTAATCATTTTTACAACAAAATCTTCTTCTTTAAGTTCTGTTCCCGACACTCCAGAACCCCCTCTTTTCTGCTCTTTATAGACTTTCAAATCAACCCTCTTGATATAACCTCCAGAAGTCATCATTACTACAACATCTTTTTTCTCAACCAAATCTTTTTCAGTTATTTCATCAACTCTTTTAATGATTTTTGTCTTTCTTTCATCTCCGTATTTGTTCTTTATTCCCTGAACTTCTTTTTTAATAATTGATAATATTTCCTGCTCGCTTCCAAGTATCTTCTTCAAGTATGATATAAATTCTTTCAGCTCTTTTTCTTCGTTTCTTAGCTTCCCATCTTCTAGTCTAGTAAGCTGCTGCAGTCTAAGTTCAAGCACTGCTTTTGCTTGGCGCTCAGAAAGTTCGAATTTTTTCATCAGTCCATTATGTGCTTCAGTTGTATTTGCAGATTTTTTGATGAATTCAACAACTCTGTCAATATTCTTCAAAGCAAGAAGAAGCCCAAGAACAATTTCAAGCCTATCTTCTGATTTTTTCAATTCAAATTTGCTTCTATTGCGCACTATAAGCTGGCGATATTTAACATATTCTTCCAAAATCTGTTTAAGATTCATAATTCTTGGGTGCTTCCCAACAAGAGCAAGCATATTAGCATCAAAACTAGTTTCAATATTTGTCAGCTTGTAAAGAGTATTAAGAGTAAATTTTGGATCAACTTCTTTTTTCAATTCTATTACTATTCTAACTCTTCCTTTTGCAGATTCATCTCTTAAATCATAAACATCAGGCAGTTTCTTTTGTACTGCTAATTCTGCAATATTTTTGACAAGCTCTGACTTATTCACCATATAAGGTATTTCTGTAATTATGATTGAATTTCTTCCTTTTTTATCCTCTTCAACTGCTGTCTTGGCTCTGATTACTATTTTTCCTTTCCCTGTTTTATACATGTCCTTAATTCCAAGACCGCTTATTATTCCTCCTGTTGGAAAATCCGGACCTTTCACTATCTCGGCAAGCTCATCCACAGATATTTCTGGCTTGTTGATACATTCAACAATAGCTTCGCATACTTCAGTAAGGTTGTGGGGAGGAATATTTGTAGCCATTCCTACTGCTATTCCAGTTGCTCCATTCAAAAGAAGATTTGGCAGTTTTGCAGGAAGAGTTTCTGGCTCTTCCAAAGAATTATCAAAGTTTGGCATCATCTTTACAGTATTTTTTTCTATATCGCTAAGAAGTTCTGCTGATATTTTACTCATTTTAGCTTCCGTATATCTGTCTGCAGCAGCCCTATCGCCATCCATAGAACCAAAATTACCTTGTCCATGCACAAGTGGATATCTCAATGAAAAATCTTGAGCCATTCTTACTAATGCATCATAAATTGCAATATTGCCATGCGGATGATATTTACCCATTGTCTCTCCTACTATTCTGGCGCATTTCATTGTTGCTTTGCTGGAATCTAAGCCAAGAGAATGCATTGCATAGAGAATTCTGCGATGTACTGGCTTTAATCCATCTTCTACTGCAGGCAATGCCCTATCAACAATAACTGACATAGCATAATCTATAAATGACTTTTCCATCTCATCTACTATATCAGTTCCAGATACTCCTTTCTCGCTTCCTATCTGGTCTTTTTCCCTTCTTTTCTCTTCTTCTTTCATCAATTCTTCTTCTATCTTTTCTTCGCCGTTGTTGTCTTCAGGTTTTGTCGGTGTCATGTTATAAAGTTGTTACACTACATAAATTTAAATATCGATCTGCGCTTCTGCTGCGCGCTCCGCAATAAACTTCTTCCTAGGCTCTACATTATCTCCCATAAGTCTAGTAAAAACATCATTAGCTTTTGCAGAATCTTCAATAGTTACTTTATTTAATAATCTTGTTTTTGGATCCATAGTTGTATCCCATAATTGCTCAGGATTCATTTCCCCTAATCCTTTAAATCTTTGCACATTTAAATTGCCGCCAAGTTTTGAAATTATTTTCTTTAATTCTTCTTCAGTATAAACATAATGGTCTATTTTCTTCCTCACTTTGTAAAGCGGAGAGACTGCAATGTAAATATTTCCATTTTCAATAAGTTTAGGCATAAATCTAAAAAAGAAAGTTAATAGCAAAGTCCTTATATGTGCTCCATCAACATCAGCATCACTCATGATTATTATTTTTGAATATCTTAATTTATCCAGCTCAAACTGCTCCCCAACTCCTGTTCCTATTGCAATAATTATGTTCATTATTTCTTCATTTGAAAAAACTTTAATTGTATTTGCTTTCTCAACATTAAGTGGCTTGCCTTTGAGAGGAAGAATAGCCTGAAATTCCTTGTTTCTTGCCATCTTTGCACTGCCTCCTGCAGAATCTCCTTCCACTATGTATATTTCACTCTCTTCCGTCTTATTGCTGGAGCAATCAGCAAGCTTTCCAGGTAATCCAGAAACACTAAATGCATTCTTTCTCCTGACAAGTTCTTTAGCTTTCTTGGCAGCATTGCGGGCTTTTTGAGCTTCTAAAGCTTTATCAACAATACGCCGAGCTATATTAGGATTTTCCTCAAAGAATTCAGATATTGCTTTCATTGCAATTCCATCAACTATTCCTTTCACTTCGTTATTTCCAAGTTTGGTTTTTGTCTGACCTTCAAATTGTGGCTCAGGCACTTTAACAGAAATTATTGCAGTCAAGCCTTCACGAACATCATCGCCAGTCAAATTTTCAGACTTGCTCAGTTTATTTTTACTAGTATAATCATTTATAGCTCTTGTCAATGCAGTCTTAAATCCAGCAACATGCGTCCCCCCTTCAACAGTATTGATAGTATTGACAAAACTTAAAACATTTTCATGATATCCTGCATTATATTGGATAGAGCATTCTATTATTACTTTCTCCTGCTCTTTTAAAAAATAAATTGGCTTTGAGTGTATAACATCCTTGTTTTCATTTGCCCATTTTACAAATTCTACAATGCCTCCTTCATAATGGAATGTCTCTTTTTTCTTGGTTGCCTCTTCCATAAGAATTATCTTCAGGCCTTTATTCAAAAAAGCAATTTCTCTGAATCTTGTTTCCAAAACAGAAGAATCAAATTTTATTGCTGAAAATATGCTATCATCAGGGAAAAATGTGACTTCAGTTCCTGTATCATTCTTTTCACACTCTCCAATTGATTTTATGTCATGCAGCGGCTTTCCAATTTTATACTCTTGCTGATAAATTTTCCCGCCTCTACGGACTTTTACTTTCATTAATTTTGAAAGTGCAGCAACAACGCTTATTCCAACACCATGCAGACCTCCAGACACTTTATAGCTCGACTTATCAAACTTTCCTCCAGCATGCAATTTTGTAACTGCAATCTCCAAAGCAGGCCTCTTATAAACAGGATGCGGCTCAACAGGAATTCCTCTGCCATTATCTTTAACAGTAACACTTCCATCTTTGTTTAAAGTTACTTCAATTTCATCACAATGTCCTCCCATAGCTTCATCTACAGCATTATCAACTACTTCCCAAACTAAATGATGAAGCCCTGTCTTGCTTGTGCTTCCTATATACATCGCGGGTCTCACCCTTACTCCATCTAAACCCTCCAAAACTTTGATGTGCTCCGCTTTGTATTCTTGTGATTTACTTTCCTTACTCACGTCTACCTCCAATTTTATATAGCATACATACAGGAATGAATGGCTCAACCAGATTAATTAGCTTTTTAGAGTCTTCTTTTTTAAATCTCAAATAATAATATTTTCTATCTCTAAAACCAATTGTTGGATCAAGTCCAAATCTTTCTTTAAAAAATTCTTTCATTAGGTGATGCTCTTCTAGTGAATAAGCATTTGTACATAATGTAATATTTCCTTGCTTGTTGCTATAACTTCCATCATCACAAATCCATACTGCAATGCTCCGCGGGTTTAACTGATTTAAAATTTCATTTGAAATTACTTTCCTTCCTTCTTTATAAAATAAAGTTCTGTAGTAATTTAACGCTGGATGAGTTTTCGTAGATAAGTTTATAATATGAACTTCGTGCTCACCTATTTTTCTTTTTTTCTCTGCAAATTCGCATATTTCTAGTAGTCTTAATTGATTAAGCTTCCATTCAATATATTCCCTTTGTTTGACAGAGTGAGATACTCTAAAACAACAGTTTCTATCTCTTTGTCGTACGCTTGCATCTCCAAGTAAGCTTCCAATAATCAAATCATGTTCATATTCTGATAAAAACATTCTAGGGCTATGCTGAACATCTTCATTCCATTTTCTGACGAGTTTAACTAACTCTCTTGCCGAGATTAAGTGTATTTTATGTTTCTCAGCAAAAAGTAAAACTTCTCTGTTTGTTCTCAACCAAGCCAATATCGAAGCTTTACTTTTTTGAATATTTGGAAGGAGTTTAAAAATCCTTGCTTTATAAAGTGCGGATTTTAGAGCACGGTATTTTATCTTCAATTCTTTTGATACAATAAGAATATCTCCTCTCTTTTTTATTTTGTTTGAGATTTCAGAGATATCATAATCTTGAGCACCTTCCAATCCTTCAAGAACTTTAATGCTTTCAGAGCCATATGCCTTGCTTGCTGCTTCTTTATCTTTAGTATTTGTCATAATAATTAAGATCTATTACATACTAAAAAGTCAAACTTGCTTTAAAAACCTTTCCCCATTAAAATAGAATTTATCGTCGATAAACAGGATTAAATCATTTTTTTTGCACGTGCCTTTTCTTTTTCAATCCTATATGCTTCAGTCCATTTGAGCTTTCTCTTGTCTCTTTTCAGCTTAAGCGCATTCTTCATTGCCTTGCTTGAAGAATAATATTCAATGCTGCCGTCATTTTTTATAAGATGTATTCCCTTAAAAGCGTGCTCTTCTTTGCCAGTAAAACTGCATTTCACCATTTTATTCTGCCTTCTTCTCAAAAGATGATTTTATTCTTCTCGCCTCTATTTCTGTTTCTCTTAATGTAAGCAAATCCCCTACTCTAACACTTCCTTTAACATTTCTTCTCATACTCCTTCCTTTGTTCCTGCCGTCAAGTATTTTGCAAATAACTTGTGTAACTTCTCCTCTTGCGCCAGTTCTTCCCACAATTTCATCAACAAGTCCATTAACAGGTGCATCATTGCTAAGTCTTTCTATCTTTACACTTGCCCCCTCAGAACCTTTATCTTTTATTATTTGTTGTTTTGCCATTTTAAAAATTATTTGGAACTTGCTTTCAATTGGGCAATTTCTTTATCTGCTTCCCCAGCATTTATGACTGCCACAGCAGAAGTGTTTACTCTTATACCAACTGCAATTCCCAGTTTTTGTTTAGAATCCACTTCAAAGCATGGAATATTTTTTTCCTTGCATATTATAGGAATATATGCCACAATTTCTTTCGGCTCAACATCTTTCGCATATAAAACAAGTTTTGCAACTCCAAGTTCCACTGACTTTATTACTTCATTTGCTCCTTTGTCAACTTTTCCTGTTTTCTTTGCTTTCTCTATTATGCTGTAGAAGTCCATGTGACCTCCGTACTAATTTACTTCATCGGCTTACTATATTTCCAAATTTAGGTTTATAAATCTTTCTTAGAAAACTAATAACATTTCCACTCATGTATTAGAACTTTTTCAACTTTAGGCTTCTTATAATCGGGCAGAGTTAACTCTTTCATATAATAAATATTAAATTCTTTCAGTCTGTCATCTCCAGAGTGCTCTTTATTCCATTTTATGCACAAATATCTTGAATATAAAGTTCTTTGATATGCGTTCTCTCTATCCCATAAATTCATCATATATTTTCTCCATCTTTCATGCTCATAAAGCAATGCTACATTTTTCGGCTTGTCCCAGTCTATTGCTTTTCCTTTCCTTACCAAATCAATCTTCTTGTCATTTTCCAGCTTTGCTGCAATTACATACCAGCCGTCTTCTTTCAATGGGAAAGGAGAAAACATATTCCATTTTTGATCAATGCGGAAAAGATGCGCTACTCTCTCTTGCTCCGGAGTAATTACTTTATATCCTAAAGTATAAAAATTCCAGAGCATTATGTAAACAATAAAGAAAATAGCCAAGGCATTTAAAATCCAAACTCCAACTTTATTCTCTCTCTTTCTTTCTTCTTTTTTAATAATCTTGCAGCTGGAGCTTCTTCTTTTTGCAATAATATCATAGATTTTATCTCCAATTTTATTTATTAAAGATATGGAAAATATAAAAGAAAATGACCAAAAAATACTGGAAGCTGAAAATATTGGAGCCAGTGCATTGGACTTAAAGTATTTTCTTCCTTTTCCGTCGGTAATTACCCATGAATTCTTTTCATTCATTTCTTTATAAATTAAAGCATTTTTTTGCGCAGGCAATACTGAATTTTCAGGAAGAATTAAGAATGTTCTAATAAAATTCACGCTCCTTTCGCAAAATCCGCAGTCAGCGTCATAGTAAATTTTCAGATTTTTCGCCTCTTCTCTTCTTGTAATCATTTCTAATTTATTCCAAAACCAAGAAGGAAGAAAAACAAGAAAGCCGAGGCTTCCAATCCATGGAAAAGGCCCAAGATAAAGTGAGCTCCCCATTGCTGCATGAAGCCCAATAAAAGCAAAAGTCATCATTGTCCTAAAAGGTCCAAAAAAGAGCGGGAAAAATAAAAAAAATGGCCCTAAATACTCAAAAAAATAAACAAAATAAGTCATTGGTTTAAGAAGAAATGGAATTCCCAATAGAAAAGATCCGATAGGAGTAACAAACTGATCAATACTTAAAGCATAGTATATCGCGCTTCCTTCAGGAAACCATTCTTTTCCTGATTTAAACATCGCAGAAAAAACATACAAGCTCGCTATTTGCAAATATATTCCTAAAGTTCCAAAAGACAGATAATTTCCTTCTTTTTTCTTTTTTCCAATTGAGTCAATTGAGTACTTCCCCCCAAGAGGAAGAAACATTGCCCAAAAAGCAAGCATTCTTAAAAGAATATCTCCTCCCTGCAGAACAAATTGATTTCTGGAATGCAAAGATATTAATAAAATCCAGCTTATTACCATCACAACTCTCGTTTTATATCCGAAAAGAAGTGCAAGAGCAAAAATAAAAGCTATTAAGAAAAGAATTGCCTGAAAAAATGGCTCTCCGCTTATGTTATGCAAAGAAAATTGCATTGGTGGAGTAAATCTGCTTATTAATTCTACTCTTGGAAGTACTCCATAATCAGTGTAATGCGCAACTAAAGCTTTAGAACGTACATATAAATCAAATAAAATTAATAATGCGAGCCCAACGCGAAATATTGCAAGAGACCTATAATCTATGCCAAATATCTCTCTTATTTTATCTTTAATCTTTGACATATTTCTTCTTTTGCTTTTAAGAAACTAAAAAATTAACTAAATTCTCCTCTTAACCACTTCATTAACAATCCTTTGCCTTGAATATCTGCAACTACATGACCTGCAGTTGTTCCTCCTGTGCTTCCTCCTGAGTCGCCTCCTGTGCTTCCTCCAGTGGTAGTTGTTGAACCTCCAGTATCTCCACCAGTAGTTGTGCTTCCTCCAGTGGTAGTTGTTGAACCTCCAGTGTATGTTCCCCCAGTATGAGTTTCACCTGTTGTTGTTCCTCCTGTATAAGTTCCTCCTGTGTATGTCCCTCCTGTATAAGTTCCTCCTGTATAAGTGCCTCCTGCAGTAGTAGTTTCATGTCCTACAGTATAGCTTCCTCCTTGATTAGTCCATGTTCCATCAGTATTCTGTGTCCATGTATTGCCTTGTGGATCTTTCTGTATTCCTCCAGAGCCGCTTGTACTGCTTCCAGAACTTCCCCCGTAATAAGGAGTTTCTGCAGAATATGACTTTCCATCAGGACCTGTCCAAGTTTTTCCATCAGTGCTTTGTGTCCATCCTTCCATTGAATGCGAAGAACCAGGACCATTATAAATTCCAGCATAACATCCTGCAGCTCCGCAAGTGCCTTGAACACCTTCAGGAGCTCCATAAATACCATAGTGATAAGCTCCTGTAAATTCATTATATTCAGATGGAGGTATTATATTAACTCCTTCTCTAGAATATATTCCTGTCTTTGAATCATATTTATAATTAGTCGGTAAATTGCCAGAAGAATATTCTTTTATTTCTCCGTCACGAGTTCCATATACGAGCTCTCCTTTCTCATTTGCATAAGAATAAGCTCCTTCCTTGTAAACTCCAGTAATTACCTTGCCGCTTGGATCAGTGCAGCTATATTGTCCTGTTTTTGGATCCCAAACTCCTCCAGTAGGTACTGATGCATAACCTGGATTCTGAACTTCCCATGTTCTATAAGCAGTTACAGCTGCATCATATCTTTTAACATCAGCATCAGTTAGTTTTCCATCTTTGGCATATGTATCATAAGCGCCCTTCCAATCTTCAGGAGACATATATTGGTGATCTTTAACTCCCTTTTCAGAAAGATATTTGTCAATTTCATTCATCTTAGAGAATACTTCTGCTCTTTTTGCAGGATCATCAAGCTCTTCTGCTTTTATCAATCCTGAATAATACGCTTTGCTTTCTAAAATTAATCTGTTATCAAATTCCTTCTTAATCTGTTCTATAGTAATTGTACTTGCATCTTTTCCAAGTGCAGTATACTCTGCCTTCAGTTCATCTGAATATACTAAATAAGCTTCATCCTTACTCACTTCTAAAATCTTATCATCAAGTTGCTTTGCATCCACATCTCCTACTTTATCAACAATTGTCTTCTGGAACTCATCTTCTTTGCTTACAGGAACAAAAATATTAGCAATTTCAAGAAGCTCTGTTTTCTCATTTATATCAAGACTATTAATATCGTCTTTTTTATCTTCTCCAAGAACATCTTCAAGCTTTTCTTCTGTAGTTTCAGTCTCAAATTCAATTGCATGCGCCTGGCATTCTGGAGTTTTACAATCATTAACATAAGTAGTATACCTATAATCATTGGCAAACTCGTGCATAAGCTTCCACTGAGCAACAGCATCTCCTTTTCCTATTTCTTCAAGTATTTTCACCCCAATATCTATTTGATTAGCAGTCATTGTATCCTTATTAGTTACATAAAATGCCTTAAACTGCTCACTCATATCTTTCATACTGCTTTCGTACTGACTCTTATATTGCTCATACTGATTTTTCAATTCAGCACTACTTTCTTTAAATTCTTCGTTTATATCGTCTACACTCTCTATTGTAACTTCAATTGCAACATCAACAAGATCCACAACACTTTTCTGTTGCTCTATCTCTACACTAACGCCTTCTGCTTTAAGCTTATTTTCCACTGTCTGCATTTTTGCAGAATCATCAGATACATAAGTAATTCCTTCAACTGCAACTCCTTTACTCTTAAGTTCATTATATAAACTAATGCCTACGCTGTCTAAAGATGTTTTTGTAGCATCATCAATATTGTCATTATTTTTATCTTCATAATATATCACTTTCCCGTCAGGAACAATAGGCGGGATTTCTCCCCCTTCTACAAATATTATTTTATCTCCGCTTTCAATAGTGCTCTCAACTTTCTCTTCAAGCTGTGTCTCTACTTGCTGTGCATTTCCACTTATCTCTGTTGCAACACTTGTGCCTATCTCTGTTAAGTCTCTCTTAATAGCTGATTCTTCTTTAAAATCTCCTATTATATTTACGTTGTCAACATTTAATGTATTTAAGCTCTCCACAACATCAGCAGGAAGTCCTTCTACATCTGAAGGAATAGGAATAATTGGATTTTCAAGCTGTGCAGAAGTATGCAATAAATCATCATATTGATGATTAATATCCCCCTCATATTTTACTAATGTAACTGTATCTAAAACTTCGGGGCCATAAAAATACTCAATAGCTTCAACTGCAGTTCCTGTTCCTGTAGTGCCTGCAATCCTAGTAACCTCATAATTCCCTGAAATAGTTCCTGAAACTTCAAGTGATTGCTGGACATCTGGTGAAACAACTGCCGGTCCTCCCAATATTACAACATTCTTCACATCTTTATACACGCCACTTTGCAATTGTTTTAATAAATCATCTGAAATTTTATTTTCTTCAGTATAAATAACTGGAATTCCAAGATGCTGTGAAATAGATGATGCAATTGCCGCATCAATGCTGCTCGCATCTCCTCCATTTACTAATATTAGTGTATCTCCATCAATTGTTGGAACCGCAATTGCAGCAGTATCATGAGAAGTCGCAGATACAATAAAAGAATTAGCAAAAACACTAAATACCATTAAAAAAATCAAAATACTCGAAAAAAAACCTGTTTTCTTTTCACTCATCTTTTCCTGATGCCGATACATATCAGCTAATCCTTATAAGCAAAAGCATTTAAATACTTTTCTATGGTATTCTACGCATACTTTTCAAAAAAAATTCTTAAATATATTATAATAATCATTCTTTTGCTCTTCAGACATTCCCCAGCACGGAACAAACAAGCTCTTATTTTCTATTTCATCAGCCACTGGAAAACTATTTCCAAGCTGAATGCATTTTATTTTTCTAAAAGGTGACTGCTCCATTATGTTCCCGCACATTAAAGGCCTTACTTCAACTTTATTCTTGGACAAATAACGGGCAAACTCTGCTCTTGTAAAAGGTGCTTTTGATTTTATTGTTAATGGATAAGAAAACCAGCTTGGTTTTGCTTTAGGATGAACATAAGGCATATGAAAATAATTTGACTCTGTAAAAAGTTCTGTCATTTCATTAAACTGCTTTTCTCTTGCTTCAACAACTTCAGGAAGCTTCTCAAGCTGTGCAAGCCCAAATGCTGCCTGAAGAGAACTAAGCTGACTGTCAGTTCCAAGAACAGAATAATTATATCTCTTTAAAAATTCCTGATCCCCGTCTTTAAAATCGCGCCCCCAATAAATCGTACTCTTTAGCAAATACTCAAGGGTTTTCTCTCTTGTTCCAACTGCTCCCCCTACACCTCCAGTAGTTATATGATGAGATGCGTAAAAGCTAAAAGTTGCTATCTCTCCAAAAGAGCCGGCATGCTTTCCATCAAATTTCCCTCCCAGCGTATCACAGCAATCTTCAACTAAAAATCTGTCATCTAAATATTCTTTTATAGCATCCATGTCAGGTATATTTCCTAAAAGATGCGGAAGAATCATTCCTTTTATTCTCGGGTATTTTATTATAGCTGCCTTTACTTTATCAGGATTTGCAACATAGCTGTACGGCTTTGTATCTATAAAAACAGGAGTCAAGCCCAAAAATGCTGCTGAAGAAATACTTGTTGCAAAAGTCGTTACAGGATGAATAACGAGATCTCCTTCTTTCCAGTATCCCTGCTGTTTCAAAGCCATAAGGCCGACTTGAATTGCCGCAGAGCCGCTGTTTGTAGAATAAACATATGGAATTTCAGTATAAGAAGAAATTTTTTTCTCAAAATCTTTATTTGCGCTGCCTTGGGCGAACCAATCCTCTCCAAAAACTCTTTCAAGTATGCTTTTTACTTCTCTTTCATCCCACTGAACGCGATTTATTAAATGAGAATCTCCCTCTTTCCATTTTTTCCAAGATGTTAAACCCATAAAATTTTCATCAATATGCCATTTAAATAAATTTAGTTAGTTTATTATGCCCAACAAAACATTTATAATGCAGGTATAAGATGAAAAATTACATAATCCATACATGAAAATACTAATAATTAAAACAGAAGCATTGGGAGATGTTCTAAGAACAACTTTCATCATGCAAGGATTAAAAGAAAAATATGCTAAAGAATCTCCGGAAATATTCTGGCTGACTGACAAAAGTGCACTGCCTTTCTTCTTAAACAATCCATACATAAAAAAAACTTTCACATTAGAGCAGAAAGAATATCTTAAAAACTATGATTTTGATATTGTAATTAATCTTGAAGAAGATCTTGAAAACGCAGAATTAACGACTTCTCTAAAGCCAAAAAAAATAATTGGCTTCTTTGCAAAAGATGGAAAGATTTTCCCAACAAAAACAGCAAGTGAATGGCACAGCATGTCTGGGCTTGGGAAAAAACCTTTTAATGACATTTTAAAAAAAAAGAATATAAAAACACATAGGCAGATTATGTCTGAAATTGTTGATATCAATCCAGAAAAATACGAGCCATTTCTCCGTTTAACTGCTCATCAACGCAAAATCGCAGAGAATTTCATGAGAAGATATATGCTCTCAAAAGAAGATCTTATTATAGGCATAAACACAGGAAGCGCTGACCGCTGGCCTAAATCACTCTCTATTAAAAAAACAGCCTTGCTTATAGAAAAAATATACAAAAAATACAAGGCAAAAATTATTTTATTTGGAGGAAAAGCTGAAACAGAGCGCAATAAAGAAATAATAAAAATAACAAAAGCCAGTGTCATCGATGCTGGATGCGGAAACGACTTATATGAATTTCCCGCATTAATAAGCATCTGCTCAATTATAATAACTTCAGACACTCTTGGACTCCATATATCTCTCGCTCTTAAAAGAAAAACAATAGTTCTTGTTGGCCCAACATCTTCAGCAGAACTTGATATGTATAGTTCAGGAGAAAAAATAATTGCAAAATCAAACTGCATCTGTTGCTACAAAAAAGAATGTGAAAGCATGGAAAAGATTGATATTAATGAAATTATCAAGGCAATTGATAAATTATCGGATGAAAAAATAACTATTTTAATTACTGCATTTAAAGAGCCAACAATAAGAAAATCAATTGAAGCAGCTCTTAACCAAAAAACATCTTATCAGTATGATATAATAATTTCTGCTCCTGACAAGGAAACCATTGAAATAGCAAGTGAATACGCAAAAAAAGACAAACGTCTTAAAATTTTTAAAGATCCTGGAAAAGGAAAAAGCCATGCCCTAAATTTAATTTTCAAGAATTTTGATTCAGACATTCTTATTCTTACAGATGGAGATGTATCGATAAATCCTGAATCTGTTGAAGAAATAATGAAATTATTTAAAGAGCCAGAAATAGGGTGCTTAAGCGGAAGGCCGATTGCTCTTGAAACAAAGGAAAAAAAATACGGATACTGGGCAAATTTCCTCCTTGAAGCTGTTCATCGCCTTAGAAAAAAAGCATTTGATAGATACAATTTTCTTGAGTGTTCAGGTTATTTATTCGCATTCAGAAAGAAAAAAATAAAAGCCATTCCCTTAGATGTAGCAGAAGACACTATAATCCCTTACTATTTCTGGCAGAAAGGATACAGAATAGGATATGCAGAAAAAGCAAAAGTATACATAAAAAACGCTTCTAATTGGAAAGATTGGCTCAAGCAAAAAACAAGAGCCAGCAAGGCCCATGAAACTTTAGAAAAATATGTTGACATTAAAACCACTCCAAGAATAAAAACATTCTTCAATGAAGCAGCCGGAATAACTTTGGCATTTCAATATCCCTCTAAATTAAAGGAATTAATATGGACTATTGAATTAATTGCTGCCAGGCTTTACATGTGGCTCAAAGTTCATTTAGAAACCAAAATTACAGGCAAACATTACTCAGATGCCTGGGAACGTGTTGAAAGCGCCAGATAAAAATTTAAAAGATTACCTCATTGCAGCGTACCATTCATTCATGCCAGTAATTGAATATCCTGATGTAC
>JBBSYH010000029.1:0-2075 GCA_038045365.1 Nanobdellota archaeon | reverse complement strand
GTAAGATTAATTGAAGATACTATGGCTTTAGTGGACCACGTAAAAAACTTTAAGGGAATTGAACTCGCAATTATAGAGCCAGACATAAAAAACCAGGGCATATTCACAAAAATTAGATATGGGATAGCAAAGAAACTCATAGGGGATAGCAGCGCGCTTACAGTTATAGGGCCATCTTCAGTTGTAAAGGAGATAAAAAGAGATCCGAAGAAAATTGAGCTTCTTTTTGGATGATGTTTTTATGATATAAAAATTTATTAAGCAATCAAACATAATTTAGTAATGCCTTATAAATGCGTTCATTGCTCACAGGTTTATGAAGACGGATCGGGTGAAGTATTAATAGGATGTACTAATTGCAAAAGCAAATTCTTTTTTTATATAAAAAAGGAAAAATTGGAAGAAATAGGTGCTAAATTACCTGAATTACAATTGAGCTATACTGAAAAAAAGCAAATAGAAAGCGACGTGAGAGAGATTATAGGACTTGATGATGAAGAAACTCCTGTATTCCTTGATTTTGAAAGCGTAAGAGTCATAAAACCTGGAAAATATCTTCTTGATTTGCCAAAACTTTTTTCAATAGATAAACCTAAAATATACCAGCTTGAAGACGGAAAGTACATTGTTGATTTAACTTCCTCTGTTAGAAAAGAAAAATAAATGAAGCTTGTCACGGAAAGATTAAATATGGCTTTTTCTTAAAGAAGCATATGAAAAAAATATTATCTTCTCTTGAAATATCTCCTTCTGATAAGGAATTAATGAAATTAAAAAGTGAAAGCAAGAAAATAAAAGAAGCTATAGAAAGCGAAGTTGCTAAAGCAAAAATAAGAGTGGAAACCTGTATAGGGGGGAGTCTGGCAAAGGAGACTATTCTAAAAAAGGAACTATACGATATTGATATTTATCTGAGATTCGATTCGAGATATGAAAACATAGAAAAAATAACAAAAAATATTTTAAGAAAAGTAGTAAAGAAAACTGGACTGCCTTTAAATGTTATTCATGGAAGCAGAGATTATTTTAGAATAAAAAAGGATAATATTATTTTTGAGATAATTCCTGTAACAAAAATAAAAAATCCTAGGGAGGCTAGAAATGTTACTGATTTGAGTTATTTTCATGTGAATTATGTAAAAAGAAAATTAAAAAATAAGAAACTTGCTAGAGAAATTTTAATTGCAAAAGAATTTTGCAAAGCGCAGGGAGTTTATGGGGCAGAGAGTTATATTGGTGGGTTTTCAGGATATGGACTAGAATGTCTTATAATATATTATAAATCATTTGAGAAAATGGCCAAAAAACTGGCAAATGTCAAAGATAAAATAATAATTGATATTGAAAAAAAATACAAGAAAAAAGAAGAAGTATTTTTTTCCCTGAATGAGAATAAATTAAATAATCCCATAATATTAATAGATCCTACTTGGAAAGAAAGAAATGTACTTGCTGCATTAACTAAAGAGTCTTTTTTAAAATTTCAAAATGCCTTAAAAAAATTTGTTTTGAAACCTTCTATTTCTCTTTTTAAACCGACTACAATTGATGAAAAAAATATGAGAAAGAAAGCTGCTGCAGAAAAAGCCAAGTTTATTCATCTTAAGATAAGAACTAATAAACAAGCCGGAGATATTGCTGGAACAAAACTCAAAAAATTTTCTAAAATGCTAATTGGAGAGATCTCTCATTATTATAATATTATTGACACTGAATTTCATTATGACTTAAAAAATTCTGCGGATTTTTATATAATATTAAAAGCTAAACCGTTTATAATAAAAAGAGGCCCGCCTGTTACTCTAAAAAACTATGCATTAAAATTTAAGAAGAAAAATAAAAATGTTTTTGAAAAAGACGGAGTTTTATATTCAAAAATCAAAGTGAACGATAACGCTAAGCTATTTCTAAAAAAGTTTAGTAATGTGTATAAGTACAAAATAAAGGAAATGAGCATCACAAATATGAGCTTTATTTAAATTCAGAATTTAATTGCTTTTAATAGAATTTTCCAAAATACCATATATTGAAGAAGTGAAAAAAGCAGATTGAAGCCAAATACCTATGTCATCTTC
>JBBSYH010000028.1:0-7454 GCA_038045365.1 Nanobdellota archaeon | reverse complement strand
ATAAGAAGCGATAATAATATACTTATTGCGGTTGGAAGATTACTTGATAAAAATTCAATAAAAGCATTGTTTGGATCTGCCATTGGAAGCTGGGCATGAATTTTCAACCCTAACGTAACCATTAAGATGGTTAAAATTAGAAATGCGACTCCCGCAATTATTATTGATTTTTTTGCTACTTTATCAGAATTAGCAGAATAAATCAGTTGATAAACATCTGTACCGCCCATAATTGCAAAAAATCCCAAAATAAACAGCATGAGAAAATCTAAAGGTGGAATAATATTTTGAGCATTAGCAATTAATTGGGTTATTGTCACATCAGAAGGATTGTAGAAGATTAGCAAAAGTATTAAAAGCACAGTTAAACATAATGCCTGAATTGTACTAGTTGTTAACACGCTATTAAAACCACCAAGCATAAGGTAAATCGCAATAACCAATCCAATTATCATAAGAGAATAAGTATAAGATAATCCCGTAAGTGTTGAAATAAGCGAACCTCCAACAACTAATTGTATCATTAACAAGCTAGTAACGGCAATTAACGATAAAATTATGGAAATCTTTTCAGAACCTAATCCTAAAAATCTTCTTAAATAATCTGTATGTAAGTAAGGATTGTAATCATTAATATTGGCGCGAATTCTTGGTACTAAAACGGACATGAATAAACAGCCTGCTAAAACGCCGATAAATACCGATATTCCATAATATCCGTATATGTAAGCAAAGGCGGTTAATGTAACTATTTCTCCCGCCCCTAAAAGTGTGACAATAGAAGAAACAATTTTTAATAGCCCTGCCTTTCTGCCAGCCATAAAGAACTCTTCAGGGTGTTTTCTGTGACGATAATAAAATCCGATGAAGATGAATATTAAAGAGAAAATAGCAACAAAAACTAGAGATATTATGTTTACCATACAAGGACTTATTAATTCTTAAATAAAAACCTTTCTAAAAGGGTCTTTTTACCTGACGTTTACTTTACAGCTCAGATTTTACCTAAATTTAAATACTCAAGAATTCTTTTTTAAAAATGGCTGAGAGATTGCATTTCGAAGACCAGATAACAAAGAATAAAATAAAATCACTCATATTAATAGGGGTAATATTTATTATTTTTCTCATTATCGGGTATGTTGTAGCAAAAGTAATCAATCCAAGTTATTTTTTCATTATCATGATTTTTTCCATCATTTTTTCACTTTTCTATGTTTTAATTAGTTATTATAATGCTGATAAAATAGCTCTCGCATCAGTAAATGCCAAACCAGCTTCTAGAACAGAGCACAGGGCTTTTTATCACGCTGTTGAAAACATGAGCATTTCTTCTGGTTTGCCAATGCCAAGAGTATATGTTATGGAATCAGAGCAAATAAATGCATTTGCTTCCGGAAGAGACCCTAAAAATTCAGTAATATGCTTTACAACAGGAGCATTGCGGAAGTTAAATAAACACGAGCTTGAAGGAGTTGTAGCGCACGAGATGGGGCATATTTTAAATTATGATATAAGATTCATGACTTTAACAGCAGTTCTTATTGGAATGATATCAATAATTGCAGAGATATTTTTAAGAAGCCTCTGGTTTTCAAATTCAGAGAGGGAAGGAAAAGGACAGGCTATTCTAATAATAATTGGAATATTATTTGCTATACTTGCTCCTATAGCTGCACAATTAGTTTCTTTGGCAATATCCAGGAAAAGAGAGTTTGGAGCTGATGCAACAGGAGTAAAACTAACAAGATATACACCAGGATTAAGAAGTGCTCTTGAAAAGATAAAATCAGAGCATTTAGGTGAGAAAGATAAACATAGATATCCTAAAGCAGTTGCTCCCTTATTTATTTCAGACCCATTCAAGAAAAAGATTAAAAATATTTTTTCAACACACCCAGACATTGACGAAAGAATAAAAAGGCTTAATGCAATGTAATTATTTCTTCAGCTTAAAAGCGCTATAGGCAAGATAACCAGATACAATAAATAATATCCAGGAAAACCAAATAGGAACAGCAATTCCATTAATAACTGCTTCCAATCCTGCAACCGCTCTCCAAAGATGCAAGATAGCAATTATTAGAAAAATTATTCCGGAAGTTACCCTATATTGTTCTCTTGTTAAGCACATTTTCTTATATATTAAAATACACTAGGTTTATATATTTTGGTTTTTTATAAAAAAAGAGGAAATATGGCTCTTGAACATATCTTGCAAAGGATAAAGAAAGAATTTATCAAGGCAGCAATTATTTTGCCCCTAGCTTTTACTATCCCAGGTTGTAGTGTAGGTATTAATTATAGAGTTACTTATAGACCAAATGTAATTCCTAGTGATTTTTCAATAAATACCACTAATAAGACCATATATAAATACGATCAAGAAGATAGAATAATTGAAATTGATAAAAGATATATAGGGGGAAGAGAATATTTTAATGTCACAGATAAAATGAAAAACAAAGAATTCATTATGGAATTTCCTCCTTTAATTATTGAGAAGTTTGGCTATAATAGTTTAATCATAAACCCAGAACCTATTAAATTAAAAAAAGAAGATTTTCATAGTAGTGATGATTGGCCTGGTGATAAAATAGTTAATGTAAGAGGCAGTAAATTAATTAAGCTTGAAAAAGACCCTGATAATCCTGGTCCGATTGGAGAGATTAGCAATTATCTTGTTTTAACTGTAAATTCTGAACCAGTTGGAGCCAGAATATATGAAAAAGGGTTTTATGTTGGAGAGGCTCCAGTAAAAATTGAAAGGCGAATGGGTCATTTGAGTTACAAATCAAAAAAAATTAATTTTGGAACTTTTATTGCTGTTAAGGACGGATACTTGCCAAGTGTTGAGAAAATAGAATTAGAAACAAATCCAGAATGGAAGTACGGAATAAATGGAAGATTTAATTATGCTAATCTGTTTTTGCTAAAAAGAGATACCAATAGTCTTGCACTTGAAAAACGCAATTTGGAGCTTGAAAGAATTGCCTTGGAAAATAATAAAGCTTCTTCTCAGCAAAATATAACAATAAAGCAGGAAAAAGATGCCTTAGATTATTTAAAACAGATTGGTGAAATAGGAACTATAATAAAAACTTTGCAGTATTTAAAATAGATTAGCCCCAGACAGCAAGAATTCCCCCAATAACTATTAATGAAAGAAGATTATATGAATTATTTAAAAGCCAGAGCTTAAATGGTTTTCCTTCCCAAAGAACAACTCCTAAGGTTGTTGGGGCAACAATGCCAAGCCAAAGCCAGAATCCAACTCTTGCGCCTTCAGCAAAACCTTCTGCAGTTGTATATTTAATAAAATTTGCAATAACATAAGAAGTAATTAAAGCCGCAGCAAAAGCAATAATATATGTCAGAGCCATTCCCTTCTTTTTTTCTTTATTAATTTTTGAGATTTTAATTTCAGAGAGGCGAATCCAGAGCCTGCCAAAAAGGGAGGGAGAATACCAATACATACCAATAGCCATTGATATTAATGTAGCAATCAAAATAGGCAGAAAAGAAACTTCAACATTTGGTATCGCCATATAGTAATAAAAAAATCCTTATATATAAAACTTTCCATAGGATTAGTTTATATACTTGCATTTTTATAACAGCCTAATTCCTCTGCAGGCAGAAAAATGGCAAAAGAATACAAGTTAAAGATAATTAAAGATGAAAAAGAAACAGAAGATATAAAAAAAATTCTGGTTGAGAAGCCAGAAGGATTCTCCTTTATTCCAGGGCACTCTGTTATGATATCTTTGCCTGAAGCTCCAAATGAAAAAAGGCCTTTTACAATAACATCAACAAATCACGATGATTTTATAGAGTTCATGATAAAAAAATATCCTGGCGGGATGAGTGAAAAATTATTTTATTTAAAAGAAGGAAATGAAATTATTCTTTCAGATATTTTCGGTTCAATGAGATATAACGGAAAAGGAATTTTTATAGCAGGAGGAAGCGGAATAACTGCTTTTATCTCAATATTTAGGCATCTGCAAATGGAAAAAGGCAATGAAGGAAACTTTCTTATTTTCTCATGTAAGAAAGCTTCCGAAATATTAAGAGAGAATGAGCTTAGAGAAATATTTGGGAAAAATGTAATCTTTACTTTAACCAGAGAAAAAAAAGAAGGATATGAATGCGGAAGAGTAGATGAAAGCTTTTTGCGAAAGCATATAAAAGATTTCGGGCTTAAAATTTATGTATGCGGTCCAGGAAATTTCTCCGAAGATATCACAAATTGCTTCAATGCATGTTTAGCTCTAGATGACAAGAAAAAAGCGCAAGATATATAAAGTAAATGATCTATTATAATCAATGCAAAAAGAGATGAATGTTATCAGGTTAGGAAAATGCGTCTGGTCTAATATTAGCTCTGTTTGCTTATATTTTCTCTGCGAGTAAGTAAATAAAATTTTCTGCTCTCGCAAAAATTTAAAATGGATAAAAAAATACAATTTTATGCTTCTGAAATTCTTTTTGATACTAAAAGGCTGATAGGTTCAGAACTAAACAAAGAAATAAAAAAAGAAATAGAAAATTTTGCAGAAAGAAACTCTTTATTGAGATATGAAGATAATTCGCATGAATGCTGTTTAAGATGTCTTAAAGCGCATTTTCTTAAATTAGTAAAGAATGAAATAATAAGTATTTCTGATTTCATGGGCATTAATAAAAAAATAAAAGAAGATGCAGGACATCATGGTTATTATCTCGACGATCAGAAGCTGATAAAAATTTAAATTGCAAAAGGATTTAAATACTCAAAAAACTTAAAGGTAAAATGAGTTTGGATAGTATATTAAGCAGCACTTTAGAAAACTATAAGAAAAACTTTAAATCTTCTGCTAAAATAATCCTTCTTTTTATTATTATTCCAATGCTAATAGTCAACATTTGTACATTATGGTGGCTTATGTCTTCAGGAATATCTGAAGAGTTGAAATCTTTGCAGACTGGAGAAGATGGCAATCTTCCAGAAGAATCAGTAGAGATATTTTTAAATATTCTTAAGTCAAACATTCCTGCAATACTTGGTGTTTCTTTTCTTTATTTAGCTGCATTTCTAATCTCGTTTATTGCTTATGCAGGCATCATTGGAGCTTCTCTTAAAAATAAAGAGTTTAGTTTCTCTGAAGCAAAAAATAATGGAAAAGAAAACTGGGGAAAAATATTTAGAATTTTTTTATTAATTGCTTCATTTTTCGCAGCTTTTTTCATTATGATTCTTATTCTGTTTAGTATTTTTTCTAAGAGTCTAGGTTCTATATTATTTTTAATATTCTTTTTTTTCATTTCCCTCATATTTATTTTTATCATAACAACATATTGGATTTTTGCACCATATATAGCAATTGACAAGAAAATGGGAGCATATGAGGCGCTTGCAAGAAGCAGAGCCATGATTAAAGGAAGACTTTGGAAAACATTGGGATATTTGATAGTATTTATTTTTATAGGGATGATTGTTTCATTCGGAATTAATCTCGTAGGCTCTATTGTTCAGATGATTCTTTTATTTTTGTTTAAGAGTTCAATTACTCCAAATTCTTTAATTGTATTAACTTCCTTAGTCTCATCATTAGTTTCATCAATAAATCACCTTATTATACTGCCTTATTATCTTTTAGTAATAAAGAATTATTATAATGAAGTTTGCAGGGGAAAAAAGAATAATTAATTTATTTCTTCATAAAACGCTTTATAAATTCAGAGTGCTGTTCTCTGTCTATTATTGAATAAAGCTTCCACATATTTTCTGAAATTGCTTTTGTTTTTGTTATGCCATAGACTTTTCTTTGAACAGCTTTAGATATAAAAGTTTCAGAATGTGCTTTCTTAGATGCATTTTTTGCCGCCATAGTAGTATTTCCAAGAGAAGTGAATTTAACTTTTTCTCCATGTTTTTCAATAATCATTTCACCAGAATTAACTCCAATTCCAAAATCTATCTTTAAGGCATTTTTTTTGTTGCGCTCATTAAGAAGATTCTCTATTTCTTTTGCAAGCTTAATTGCTTCAAGAAGATTATCTTCTTTTCCAGTCAATGAAGGCGACAAAATAATTATTTTAAAACCAGGCTGGGAATATACTTTTGCTTTTTTGCTCTCAGCTATGTTTAAAACTTTTTCAATAGATGAAGAAGCGCTGCTCTCGCTTCCGATATCTTCTTCATTCTTTAGGCAAAGAGAAATAATCACAGATTCTTCTTTATTTCCATCCCCATTTTCCGAAACAGACGAAGAAATATTTTTGTAATAACTATTTTTAGAGGAGCTGGGAGTTTTTCCGAAATATGGTTTTTTTGATATTCTATCATAATATTTAATAGCAATAATAGACAAAAACAATATTACAACTGTCCAGAGTATAAGTGAACTTTTGCTTCCTGTTGATTCTTTATCATCTTTTACTGCAACAGATTTTCCAGTAAGAAAGACAGAGCCGATTTCTTCTGTTTTCTTTCCATCACTTACTTTTATATTATATTCTCCATCAGGAGCGTAAAGATTTAATTTTTTCTCAGAGCCCACATTAACTTCTACTTCTTTTATCTCAGGAGTATCTCCTATTGCTATTTCTATCGGCTTCTTATAGGGGACGTTTCCAGTGTTTTTTATTATAAGAGTATTATTTATAATTTCAAATGTTGCATTTTCAACTTCTTCAACATAGAAAATTCTTTTTCCATTTATTTTATCAAGTGTGCTTTCTATATTCCAATAGCCTGGAGTGAAATTTGATTCAATCTTCAGAGAATTTGCCACTGATGAAGAAACTACTTTTTTAATAAAAAGAGAATTGTCAGGAGAATAAATGAAAACACTTGCTTCTCCTACTGCTTTCTCTCCTGATTGGTCATACAGCAAAATAGTATAAAGAAACTCCTGCAATGGATAAACGCTGTTCGTATTCAGTGCAATTTCAAGGGATTCAATAACTTGTTTTATTTTTATTGATGTAACTGCCGAGCCCTCATTCAATATATCTCCTGCTGTGTTTTTTTCATATGCTCTTGCATTCAAAGCATATGTTCCTGCTGGAGCATCTGATGGAACAGTAAGATTGAAATTAAATATTCCTGATGAGACAATAGAAGAAGTTGTTAAATTCATTGAAGGTATTGTTATTTCAACATATCCTTGCAGTAAATCGCCATTTGCTTTTTTTGCTGTTCCAGATACTCTAAACTGCTTTCCAGGCTCAAAGAAAATTCCGGAAACATCCAAGACTACATTCACGCTTTTAGTTATTTCAAATCTGCGGCTTTCTGCTTTTTCCACCCCATATTCTGCCTTAATAAAACAAATTCCGCTTGCATTGCCAATAAAGAAAGTGTCAAGGTTTATATCTATAGGAATTATTTTTTGCCTGCCAGAAAGAATGCTTTGTGCGCTTTTGTGTATTTCTGCTTCCGTAGAGCCGCAAATCAGCTTCACAAT
>JBBSYH010000027.1:0-20245 GCA_038045365.1 Nanobdellota archaeon | reverse complement strand
AATGTGTAAATCCTAAAATGATTTTAAAAGGATTATTAGAGTTTAAAGTATCTCAAATAATGAAAGAAGCTAAGAAACCTTATGCTTTTACTGGTTTATCTGCTATTGAAATTTGGTCTGATTACTCTTACATTCAAAGAGGGAGAGAAAAGTCGCCTTATTATATTAAAGTTTTAAAGAAAGATTTGAAATATTGGAAGTCTTTCTTTAATAGATACAGAATTCCTAATTACATTAAAGTTGGTTCAACTATTGGAGAGTTTGTTATTTTAATCCCTGTTGATAAATTACATTTTACTGAAAAGGATGAAATGTATGTTGATACTTTAAAAGAAACTGAGAAGATTGCAAAATCGAATAGTTTTTATGCCTACCCTTATAATTATATGAAGGGGAAATATGGAACAATTACAGCTTAGAGAAAAAGAAATATTTGAAACCTTAAAGAAGATTAAGAAAGCTAACTTTGTAGTTATTGGCGGATATGCTGTTAATGCCTACACGTTGCCTAGATTTTCCGTTGATTGTGATATTGTAATAAGAGATCGTAAAGAACTGGAGAAGATTGAAGAGGCTCTTCTTGAATTAGGATATCGAAAAGAGAAGAATTATTTTGAAGGGGTTCCGTATGATGGTAAATTTGAAAGATTTGAAAAAGAATTGAAAAGAAACTTCAAAGTAAGTATGGATATCCTCATAGGAGAAGTTCTTGATAGAGACACTAAAGCTAAATTTTCTGCTGATTGGGTTTTTGATAACTCGGCTTTACGAAACTTACAAGGTAAGACGATAAGTGAGCAACTTAAGCTAAAAATCATTAATGCCGATGCTTTGTTTACAATGAAATTGATTAGTTGTAGACAAACCGACATTAGAGACATATTTCTTCTAATTAATTCTGCAAAAGACAAGAAATGGATAAAAAAAGGAGTTTCTGAAAGATGCAATCTAAAAGATAGATTGTCAAAAGCTCTAAGTAAAATCAACTCTAAACAGTTTAAAGATGAACTACAGGGGGTCTTTGGTATGGTAGATGATAAAATATTTGAAAGAAATAAGAGATTAATCTCGGAATTGGGAAATTAGATTAAAATAATCATTATAAATCAATCTTAATCTTCTAATTTATGTTAAATAGAAAAGAACTAAAAACGGCTTTAGGTCTGGCGTGGAAAATAAGTGTCTTCTAAGTGATCTGGGCGTTTCTACTTAGGGAAAGATTAATATAATATTTCCTATTAAAACAAAAGATGGTTACTATAGAAATAGAAGAACTTTCTGTCTGGCAAAGAATAATCTTCTACGGTGGATTCCTTTTATTTACTATTATTATAGTATATTTCCTGATTGTACTGTATTCAGCTGTTTTATCAACAAAAACAACTGATGCTGAGGACACTATAAAATTTCTTGTTGCTTTATCTTTATTCACCCCATATATCTTAGGTATTATTTATCTTTTACATGAAAAAGAAAAAAAATTTATAGCTTGGAGCAAAGGTATTTTCTTCGGAACACTTATAACAATTATTATAGGAATATCTCTTGTTATATACTATTACATATTTATCCAAAAAAACAACCCAGCAAGTGGTATATGGGTCTTGTTTTTTTATTTTTTTGGAGGGATTGAACTTATTGTTAGTACAATTTCATATTTTGTCTCTAGAGCAAAAACATCTTCTGTTATAAAATAAAAGATACAAAAATACTATCTCTTGTAAATATTATCATGGTGATTAAAGTCCTCAAAGGTGATAGTGTTTGTATTTTTATCAAAACCGAAAACTAGCGCAAAATGACCTACATGAACTCTTTTTGAATCTTTCATATTATATCTCAAATTCTTGTAATGTTTTATATCATAAGCATTAATAATTTCATCAATTTTCTTTATTACTTGCTCGTAGAGGTCTTTATCTTTTTTTGATAATTTAATGAGGATTTTTTGAAGATTCGGCTTAATTTCGTAATAATACATTGTTAGCCACCAGTCATTCTTCTTAACTCTTCAATATTCTTAAACTTAATTCCTTTTTCTTTTCTTACAATTCTCATCTTTTCTATAAATTCAGGTTTTAACTCTGGCTCCAAAAGCTCGATACCATAATCCATAACTACTTTGGTAATCGCTTCACTTTTATCTTTGAGATTATACTTTGCTTTTACTATATTCAAGATATGATTGACTTCTTCAGGTATCTCAATCATTGCCTGTACTCCCTTATGTATACTTGCCATATATTCTAAATATATATAAAGTATATAAATATTTCTATAAGTATTTATCCTTTCACAACAGCCAAAGGTTTCAATCTTGCTACAATTTGTCCAATTCCAAGCTCATCACTAACGCGGACAACTTCATTGACATCCTTATACGCTTCAGGAGCTTCTTCTAAGGCTCCTTTTCTGCTTCCTGCTTTTAGCAGGACATTATTTCTCTTCAATTGATTTTCAACTTCTTCTATCTTTAGGTTTTTTATTGCATAACTTCTTGACAAAACTCTGCCTGCTCCATGTGCTGTGCTTCCAAAAGAAATTTCTTCCGCTTTTTTTGTTCCAACTAGAACATAAGAAAAAGTTCCCATGCTTCCTGGAATGAAAATTGGGCAGCCAACATTTCTATATATTGCTGGAATTTCTGCTCTTCCTGGGCCAAAAGAGCGAGTGGCTCCTTTCCTATGAACACATAAACTGATTTTTCCCCCATTTACTTCATGCTCTTCAAATTTCGCTATATTATGGGCTATATCATAAACTAAAGTCAACTCAGATTTTGGAAAGAATTTTTTAAATGATTTTCTAACTTGGTATGTCATTAACTGCCTGTTCACAAATGCAAAATTCGCAGCAGACCCCATAGCAGAGATATATTCTTTCCCCAACTGTGATTCAATAGGGGCGCAGATAAGTTCTCTGTCCGGCAATTCCTTGAATCCATATTGTCTTTCCATTTTCTGAATATAATCAGAGGCTGTTTGATGTCCCAAACCACGGCTTCCTGAATGAATCATTACAGCAATCTGCCCAATTTTTTCTAATCCAAAAAGTTTCGCAATATCTTTATTAAAAATAGTATCAATTTCCTGGATTTCCAGAAAATGATTTCCAGAGCCTAAACTACCAAGCTGATTTCTGCCACGCGCCTTTGCTTTCTGGCTTATTTTAGAAGCATCTGCTCCTTTTATGCATCCATTGTCTTCAATTTTTTGAATATCTTCTAGAGTCGCATATCCTTTTTCGACTGCCCATTGAACTCCTTTTTCCAAGACAGAATCTAGCTCCTTGCTGTCAAGGGAGAATTCCGATTCCTTTCCAATTCCAGAAGGAATATTTTTATATAATTCATTTAAAACTTCTTTTCTTTTAATTAGAAAATCTTCCCTTGTTAAATTTGTTGCAAGAAGGCGGACTCCGCAATTAATATCATAACCTACAGCGCCGGGTGAAATAATTCCCCTTTTCAGATCAAATGCGGCTACACCTCCTATAGGAAATCCATAACCTTGATGTGCATCCGGCATTGCTATTGCTTCACCGACAATTCCTTTTAACTGAGCTACATTTTTCACTTGCTGTATAGTTTTTCCGTCTTTTTGAATATCTTTCATTAAAACATCTGAAGCAAATATTTTTCCAGCTACATGCATCTTGCCTTCTTTCTCAATTTGCCAGATATTTTTTGTGATTTTATTTATCATCTTTCTAATAATCAAAATACCTTTATTAATCTAGGGTTTTTTCTAAGACTTAATTATGGGCAGTTTTCCTATTTATTATCTTCTATCATTTGTTACTACTTAATGATTATTAGATAAAAAAACAATAAAGATAACTTATAAAATGCCTTATTTCTTAATAAAAAAATGAAAGGATTTATAGTTTATGCGACTTATGGAACAGAAGAAAATAAAACCATAGTTTCTCTCTTCGGAAGACTTGAAAACAATCAGTCATTCGTTTCTCTTCATCAATTCAAGCCGTACTTTTTCATCGAGGAAAAAGACTTAAAAAAAATAGAAAAGAACATAGAATATAAAGCTGAAAGAACACAAAATAAAACTTTTTCAGGCAACTCAGTATTAAAAATAATCTTAAATAATAATATAGATTCAAAAAAACTTTCAGAATCTCTTCATGCAAAAAATGTCAGCACATATGAAGCAGATATAAAGCCCCATACAAGATTCCTGATAGATAAAAACCTTTTCGGCTCAATAAATATAGAAGGAGAATATGAAGGCTCAGAAAAAATAGATAGAATTTACAAAAAGGCAGAAATCAATCCAGTAGAATATTTTCCAAAGTTAAAAGTTCTCTCAATAGATATAGAATCAGGCAAAATATCAGGAAAACTTTTTTGCATAGGTTTGTATGGGGAAAACTACGAAAAAACATTCTTTGTTGGAAAAAGCCAGCAGAAAATAAAAAACACAATATTTTGCAAAGATGAAGAAGAATGCCTTTTAAAATTCAAGGAAGAAATTCTTAAGCAGGATCCTGATGTAATAACTGGGTGGAATATCATTGATTTTGACTTGGCATACCTTAAAAATCTTTTCCACAAATACAAAATTCCTTTTGACATAGGGAGGACAAATGATGAGGCATCTCTGCGCCTCGAATCAGGATTTTTTAAATCATCATCAGCAAACATACCTGGAAGACAGGTTCTTGATGCCTTTAATCTAATTAAAGACAAATTCATCAAAGAAGCTCCATCAATAAAAAATGCTGAATTTGAGTCATTCTCTCTTGAATCAGTATCACAGGCATTATTAGGTTCAGGAAAACTGATAAAAGGCAAAGACAGGCATTCTAAAATAGAAAAAATATATGAGACAGACCAACAAAAATTAGTAGAATACAATATTCTCGACTGCAAATTAGCTTATGAAATTTTAAAAAAAACAGACATGCTTACTCTTGCAATAGAACGCTCGCAATTAACTGGCTTAACTTTAAACAAATTAGGAGCTTCAGTAGCTGCTCTTGACTCCCTCTATATAAGAGAAGCAAGAAAAAAAGGTCTTGTCTCTCCAACAACAAGATACAAGCATAAAGAATCGGGCATTACAGGAGGCTATGTAAAATCACTGCAAGCAGGCATCTACAACAATGTTATTGTCCTTGACTTCAAATCTCTATATCCTTCAATTATAAGGACATTCAATATTGATCCTGCCTCGCATCTTGAGAAAAAAGAAAAAAATTCTGTTGAATCTCCAAACAAAACATACTTCAAAAACCAAGAAGGCATTCTCCCAGCAATTCTGGAAAGACTCCATCATGCAAGAGAAAAAGCAAAAAAAGAAAAAAGAGAACTTGCAAACTATGCAATTAAAATAATTCTAAACTCTTTCTTTGGTGTTCTTGCAAATCCTAACTGTCGTTACTTCAATTATGATGTAGCGAATTCAATCACTACTTTCGGTCAGATGATTATCAAGCTTACAGCAGAACAAATAGAAAAGCAAGGTTATAAAGTCATATATAGTGATACTGACTCAGTTTTCATAGAAACAAACTCTGAAAAGAATAAAGCAGATAAAGTAGGAAAAGAGCTTCAAGATTATATTAACTTGTTTTATAATAAATTTATTAAAAAAAACTACAATAGAAATTCTCTTCTTGAATTGCAATTTGAAAAACAATATATCTCCATGATAATTCCAAATATCAGGAATAAAAATCTTGAAAAAGAAAAAGCAGCAAAAAAAAGATATGCTGGATTAATAGAAAAAAACGGAAAAGAAGAGCTTGAAATTATTGGTCTTGAAGCAATAAGAGGCGACTGGACAGAAGCAGCCCAAGATTTCCAAAAAGAGCTTCTTCTTAAGCTTTTTCACAAAGAGCCTCTAAAGCCTTTCATAAAATCTTATGTAAAGAAAATAAAAGAAGGTAAAATGGACGAAAAGCTTATTTATAGAAAGTCAATAAGAAAAGAGCTTGATGCATACACAAAAATAACACCTCCTCATGTTAAAGCGGCTCGCAAATTAGATTCTCTTGATTCAAACATAATTGAATACTGTATAACTCTTGAAGGCCCAGAACCTATTCAAAAATTAAAGCATAAACTAGACTACGAGCATTACATTGAAAAGCAGATAACTCCGATAGCAGAACAAGTTCTTTCTCTGCTCAACATATCTCTTGATGAAATTATTAAAGACGACAGACAAAAAACTCTATTTTAACTTTTTCTTTCACGATTTTAAAGATAAAAAAATAAAATAAAAAGAATAATTATCTCTTTTTCTTTCTTCCGCCTCTAGCCATTTTAGCCTCGCAAACGTTTCCCTTGCCATCAACATAGTACAAATAGCCCTTTCTTCTCTTCACAACATTGCGAGCAATAACTTGTCCCATTAATACCTCCTTTTGATTTAAAACTAATTTTATTATATTAATTTAGTCAAAGTTATATTTAAATCTTTCTCTTTCCGACGAATAAACCAATTATCTCGAAATTTCTGTTATTTACCGGAATTTCAACAAATTTTCTGTAATTTTTTTCTGTTTTTATTGATAATCTAAAAGGCTTTACAATTTTAAAATCTATAACTTTGTTTCTTTTATCAAGCCATAAAACAAGAAAAGGAAAAAAAACAAAAAGAGAAGTCAGGGACGCATTTGAATCTTTTCTAAATTCAAAAAGAAGATTCTTTGTATTTTTTCCGCTGAACATTAATCCAAAAAATCTCTTTACTCCAAAGACTTTTTCAGCTTCAAGAAAGATTTTTTTATTCTTAAAATAGATTTCCATTATTCTATATCTTCTCTAGAACCTTTTTCCTTTTTTAAGTAATACTTTTCGCTTTGCAGAAAGGAATGCTTGCTGTCTTTTCAAATCATAAATAAATTCTTTTTCTTTGCTTGCACTTCCCGAGATTATTCTTTCTTCTTCAGAGATTATTGTCCCAGTTATTCTAACTCCCTTGCTTTTTTCTTCATTTGTTTTCTCAATCTTAGCCTCGTCTACTTTTATTTCTTCTTTATTTTCTACTTTAATCTCAGCTGTTTCTTCTTTTGTTTCTTGTTTTTCTTCTCTTGTTTCAACAATAGTTTCTGTTTTTATTTCCTCAGTTTTACTCTTAGTACCATCTGGTTTAATCTCAGCTGTTTCTTCTTTTGTTTCTTGTTTTTCTTCTTTACTTTCTGTATTTATTTCTTGTTTTTGTTCTCTGCCCTCTTCTTGCGCTTCTCTCCTTTCTTCTCTTATTTCCTTATCTTTAGAAATTAAAATTTCAAAATCAATTGCGGGATAAATTGTTTTCTCTCCTAAAAGTCCATATCCTTCTCCATTTAAAGATAAAGAAGAATTAATAGTATAATAATTTCCAGAAACAATATCATTATTTAACAATTCAAAAAGAAGTAATTCTTTATTTTGTTTTCCTAGATTAATAATAACTTTAGAATCTCTTGGTATTAATTCTCCTTCCCGTAAATTCAATTTAAATGTTCCATAAATCTTTTCTCCATTTATATAAGAATCTTCAATATTCAAAACAATTCTTCCTGTTGACAAAAGATTTTTATAAAAGAAAAAAATTAAGAAGAAAATTAAGAGAGTAAAAATTAAAATATAGAAAAGCGATGTTTCTTTCTTCTTTTTATACTTTCCAATATAAGTTGTTATAATTTTTTCCCCTACACGTTTATTTTCGTATAAATAAGGACCATATCTAACTCCATTTTTAAAAGTATATTTTTTATACACCAATTTTTATTATTAAGACTGTAACCTCTATTTTATAAATTGAAAGAAGTTTATAATCTTTTCTCCTACAATTTAATTTAAGAATTTTTCTTCAAATTCACGAATTTCTCATGCATAACTTCGACATTTCTATCGCAGACAAAGTCATGCTGTCTGAAACCGCCCCCGAATGTTTTAGGAATATGCATGAGCTCATGAATGATTACTTTATCCTGCTCTTCTTTTTTCATCTTATCAAATTTTTCCAGGAATTCAATAGTATAATGAGCTTTGACGTTCATGGATTTCTGCATCAACTTTCCTATTGTATGGCATCTTGCCAGCGTTCTTCTTGTTGAGCTTCCAAAACTCCTGAAACATTTCACTCTATCTAAATCAATATGATTAAGATTAAGCACTCTTGCAATATCATTCATTCTTGCCTGCAAATCAGGAGCAAATTCGTATTTCACTTAAATAAAACCTCTTTTTACAATTCCTTGAATGATAGTCAATATTTAAATTTTTATATAGGAAAGCTTAAAAATGCAATTCATCATAATTATAAGATGTCGGAAAAAATAAATTATTCTGATAATTATGTATTCAGAGCTTATATGAGAGTAAGGAAATTAGGCGATGATTTAGACGATGTAACAAGTTTTTTTGGAGAGAGGGGATTCATGATTAAGCAAAGAGCAGAGGGAAAATCCTGGTTTAGATTATCTTCTCTTCATGGAATTGTCCTTAATGACACTATTACTTACTCTGAAAGAGGTGTTAAAAAAGATTTATCTGAAAAATTTATAGGCATAGAAAATCATTTAAAATACTGCCTGAATACTTCTTTGCACGACCCTATACAGGCACTTCAAATTACTGATAAGGAATGGCATAGCATACGCAAAAATTTAGATAAAGAATTCTCTCAGAAATTTATTTTTTATCCTGAATCCTTGCTGCTTCTTCCAGATAAAAAGCTGTTTACCAGATAAATATTTTCTAATTTTCGTAGATTTTTTCGAATTTTAATTTCTGCGGATGAAAATAGTGTTGGTTGGACATTAAAACAGCATAAACTGGGTTTGGAAACAAGCCTTCCTCTCTTGCGCCTGTTCCATATATTACATTTTTTATTGAGTCTTTTAGTGATGATATCATATCTTTATCCCGTGATATGAGCGAAACAGGAGTATTCATCGCATATGAAAGTGTTGTGGCAATAAGTTTTTTATCAGTATTAATTGATGCTCCGAAAGACTTTACTTTTATATGGTGGCTATTCCTTGTTTCATGCAAAGCATATTTATAGATAATCTGCTGCTTCTTATTGAAATTTTTCTGCGAAACTAAACTCTTTTCAAGGTGGCAAATGCTTTTTTCATAAGCAATTATTGATTCTTCCAACCTTTGAATAAAGATATTTTCTTTCCGAAAAGCTTTTTCCATATTAAGAGTGCGTCTTAATTCAAGCATCAATGGATCCTGCTCCTGCAGTACTTCATGGATTGTTGCAATTGTGTTTGATGAAGCAAATTCATGGAATGATTCATGCGCAAACACCCACATTTCAAAGGTTTTCTCTCTTTCTTTGCATCTTTCTACAAAAATTTCCGCAGTATCAGCCCCGCTAATATTGACTGCTGAACTATCAATAAAATGACATATATCTTCCATCTTTTTTTCTCTTATACATAGTATAAAAATCTATGTTTTTAAATTCACTTCACTATTATCTCAAGACCATCTCCGCTTTTTAAAATATAATCCTTGCCAACAGCTTTTTTTGTCCTTATATCAACTGCCTTTACAAAATTCTTTCCTATATCTGTGTGCAGGCGATAAGCAAAATCCAAGGCAGTGCTTTTAGAAGGCATTAAAAAGCAGTCAGGCAAAATATTGCCCTTGCTATCAGACAATTTTGCTCCTGCAGGATAAACAGCAATATATTTCAGAATTTCAAAAACAACTTTATTCAAAACTTCCTGAATTCCAGTGCTTCCAAATTCTTTCAGTATTTTTTGAATGCCTTCAAGCGCTCTTTTTTGTTTTTCATTCAATTCTTTTTTAATATCAAACTTGTTTTCTCCAGGAATATAAGAAATAAGCCCTGTTTTATCTGCTTCTCTTAACGCAAGCTCTCCTTCTGCAAAACAAGGCACAATCAAGCAGTCAAATTCTTCTTTTATTTTTTTGAAGTTTTCCTTCCCATCTGGCCTGTCAATTTTATTTGCAGCTATAATCATTGGCTTTGTGTATTTTCTTAATTCTCTTGCAAAATTAAATAGCTGCTCATCACTCCAGGAAGCAGGCTTTTCTACATCAAATCTTGACTTCAAAACAACATGCCTGACATCTTCTTGCTTAACTTTCAATCCAGAAAACTGATTCGCAACAGCCTCTTCAAACTTTTTCTTCTGCATCTCAAGAGTTCTGGAAAATATTTTCCACGCTTTTTGCATAATGCCAAAGTACCAAAAGTCAAGCTCTTTTTCTATAATTTTTATGTCTTTGCCAGGATAATAATTCTCAGCTGGTTTGCCTTCCCCATTTGTTTCTCCAGACATATCAACAACATGAATAAATGCGTCGGCAGCTGACAAATCATTCAAAAATTCATTGCCTAAACCTTTTCCTTCACTTGCTCCTTCAACTAGTCCAGCAACATCCATTAATTCAAACGGAACAAAACGCAATCCTTCTTTTACATACCCTTCTCTTGGATTTGATACTTTGCCAAACTCTGCTGCAAGGTCTTTTATTTTTACATAAGCGATTCCTCGGTTTGGCTTTATTGTTGCAAAAGGGTAATTTGCTATAAGAACATCTATAAGAGTTGCTGCTTTGAAAAATGTGCTTTTCCCTGCATTCGGCCTTCCAACAATTCCCACTAACATGAAAAAGCAGGGAAAAAAGAGATTATAAATTTAGTTATTGTTATTTAATCATCTTCGCATGTTTTCTTAGAGATACTAATTCCTGAATCAAAGAATCCCGCGTAACAACAGCTATTGAATTTAAGAGTGGCTGGGAAAATCCAGCTTCTCTGCAGATTCTTTCCCAAGGATATGCAAAAGCTGCTGCAACATGGAATTCTGCCTGCGATGGCTCATGAAAACGCTTTTTCATGCATTCATTAAACTCTTTATTTATTTCTTCTTTAGATATGCAGTTGAAGCGAGCATGCAAACCAAGTGAAAGCAATTCATAAAAGAAAGACCTTGATAATTTCTTGTAATGCTCAAGAAACCCATCATAAAAACTTTTCTTTCCTAAGAAATTAGCCAGATTTTCATTATAAAATGAAAGAATAATCTCTTTCTCAAAGAGAATAGGCATTGCTGCTTTTTTTTGATTGTGAATTATATTATCTTCGTTTAATATAAATGCAAGGCCCTTCTCACTTGGCATTTTATCGTATTTATCATATACATAAATTAATTCTGACAAAGTATTTTCAATGCAATTTTTTATTGATTCGCTATTAAAAGACTTTCTGTCCCATATTAAATTGGCATCATAAACTGCTTTTGTAATATCCTCTAAAAACATTCGGCTGTTAGATTCTAAAAATTTGTATAATATTGATTTGCTTGTAAATAAAGATAGATGTGGAAGAATACTATGGATTTCTTCATCTAAAGATGAGTATTCATGAGAAAGGGATTCTATGTCAACATTGCAAAATTTGCAATTCAACTCAAGCAATTTTATTTTGCGGAAGTTTTCTGCCTTCATTCCTCCAATAGATCGATAGTGCTCTAATTCCTCTTTCACTGATGACGGAAGAATCGCAACAGGCCTATTGCCACTTTTTCTTAAACAATAATCCAATGCCCTAAAAATCTCGTTTTCATTGCTTTCAGCAATTGCTGAACTGTCCCAGATGCTTGTTCCTGCAGAGAGAGCTGATTCCGGAGTAGAATATGTATGGACATTCTTCAAAAAGGTTTTCATCTTTGTAACTCTTATAGGATGTCTACACAACGCCTTTTTATAGATTTCTATGATTCTAATTTAAGCTTCTTCATCAGAGCAGAGGCTTTCTTTCAGGATATTACTATGACATTCATCAACTCTCGCGTTCTTCCCTATCTTAAAGATAATAAATTACAGCCTGTTCGCGATTATACTTTACACGAACTTCATGAACAACTCGAAATTCCAGAAAACAGACTTCGTTCTTATATTTCTACTCCTGGACGCTTGCCTTCCACAAGTGTTTCTTATGGCAAACGTACGCGAAAGGTGGTGAAAGGGATCGACATTGCGCTTCATCAGTTGAAAGGTGAACGAAAAAAACATTATACTGCGCAAGAAGTGGCTGTGCTTTTTAACATTTCTGCATCGCAAGTAGAAAAACTCCGCTTGCCTCCGCTCCGGAATGGAGGATACGCAACACAACAATTTGTGTATCCAATTTATGATAATATAGCTATTGCAGCAAGAAAACGATTTATAAAGGAATAAAAAAAACCAAGACATCAAACCCAATCTTTAGTTAATAAGCGGAATCAGGTGTTCATATGTGTTAAAAGGGTCTGGAATTTCGAACTTTTTTTCTGCATTGTTCTCTGCAGGACAGTAATTCCATTCATTCCAATAGCATTCTTTGTTTTTATTCCTGCTTCTTATTTTTTGCACATATTTTCCTCTGAAATAAGCGCGTGTATCTTTTGGAGGCTCTTTAGCCTGTTCTTCTATAGAATTATCAGAAACATATCTTTCTATAAGGCCTTCACGCTGCAAATCAAAGAATAATCCTTTTTGACGATCAATATCATGATAATCCATATCATTAACATTAAGTATGTAATGAGATATATTACTATCTTCTTCAACTAATGTTTCAAGAAGGACTTTTTTAGTAACCCAATCTAATCTTCCTGACAATGACATAGGATCTTTCTCTAATTTTTCCAGCGTATCATACCAAAGATTAATAATGAAATTAGTTGCTTCGTCTCTTCCAAAATACTGCTGTACAACTGCATCAAAGCACATTCTTTGGATATAAAGTGCTTGATTTGTATTTGGCATGCCTGTAACTTTCCAGTTCTTTGTTAAGAGTGCAATAGAATGTAAATCATTTACAGCCATTCCAAGATTATATTCTTCCAATTTTTTTGGCAGCTTTTCTTCTTCTGCCAGGTCAAGCATACATGCAAGAGTGCCTACTTTAAGAAGTATTGCTCCTTCTGACATATTGCCTTCATTAAGTATGAAATGCACGCGCCGATATTTTTCATTCTTTTCTTCTTCTCTTGTACAAATAATACCGCGTTCACATCTCACTGTATTTTTACTTGATACATGACTTATAAAATCTGAGCGTTGTGATATTTCATAATGTCCATTACGTTGCCAGCCTGCTCCAGTAAAAATCTGCCTCGTAACAAGAAATGGGACGATTTTTAGCAATGTATCATTAGAAGCACAAGTCCAGTAGTTTTCATGCGCCCCCCAGCTTCGTTCATATTGATCAACATTATTCTTGTATAATCTATGCACATATTCTCCTCTACTGCAAATAAGCTCCATGGCTTTTTCTACAAGAAGTAAATGAAAAGGATTGCGCGTCTCTGGAGTAGATATTTCAATGTGGTTTGAGTCCTCGTAAATTCTTCCTCCTATATGCACAAAACCTGGGAGATTTATTCCTAAACTGTATTTTTCATAATCATCTTGTTTTTCATTCAATACAACTCCTAACTCATGTTCAGTGCCAAAGATACGAGTACCTTTGTATTCAGGAATATAACCAAATGTCTTTAGCGATATTGCTTTTTTTTCTAAAAGAGATCTTATTCCCATATTAAATAGGAAAATTAGAAATGATTTTTAATTATTGTGGTAGTATAAATTAATAGATAAAATTATTTTGTCCCAATCTTTTTTTTATTAAACATGTAAGGCTGTAAAACTTTAGGTATTTCAACTGAGCCGTCTTTTTGCTGAAAATTTTCAAGAATAGCAACCATGGCGCGAGAAGTTGCTACCATTGTATTGTTGAGAAGGTGAGGATATACTTTTTGCTCATGATTATAATATTTTATGTCGAGAGCTCTGGATTGAAAGTCAGTGCAATTGCCTGCTGATGTTACTTCGCCGTATTTGCCTTGGCGGGGGAACCATGCCTCTATGTCATATTGTTTTGCTAATTTCTGGCTTAAATCGCCGGAGCAGATTTCTATGACACGGTATGGAATTTTAAGAGATTGGAAAAATTCTTCTGATATTTTTTGCATTTCTTCAAGCATTTTGTATGATTCTTCAGGAGAGCAATAAACAACTTGTTCTACTTTGTTGAACTGGTGCATTCTGTAAAGACCTTTAGTATCAACACCATGGCTTCCTATTTCTTTTCTAAAACATGGTGTAAGAGCGCAGAGTTTTATTGGCAGCTCTTTCATGTTAAGCACGCGATTTTTGTATAAGGAAACTAAAGAATGTTCAGCAGTACCAATCATATAGAGGTTCTCTTTTTCTATCTTATATACAACTTCTTCAAAATCTTTAAGTCCATTTAATGATGCAAGAAGTGTTTCAAAATTCAGCATCATTGGGGGCACAACAAGTGTAAATCCTTTTTTAAGAAGAAAATCTACGCCGTATCTTTGAAGCGCATGATCAAGCAGAGCTATATCGCCAAGCAGATAATTGAATCCTTCTCCTGCATTAGCGCGTCCAGCATTAAAGTCAGCTTTTCCCATACTTTCAATTAATTCAGCATGATTTTTTATCTCAAATTTTGGCTTGACTATTTTTCCCCATTTCTTTATCTCTATGTTTTTTGTGCTGTCTTTTCCTATAGGCACTTTATTATGAAGTATGTTTGGTATGGTAAGAAGCAATTCATTTATTTCACTTTCCAATTTTTTAAGTTCTGCTTCAATTTTATCTATTTTTTCAGGAATTTCTTGTGCTTTTTTCAGTGTTTGAGCAGCATCTTTTCCTGCTTTCTTAAGCTCAGCCACTTGCTTTGAAAGCTTGTTTCTCTCTGCTCTTAAACTATCAGTTTCGCCCTTAAATTTGCGCCATTCAGAATCTTTCTTTATAATTTTATCAACAACTGAAATATCCTTGAATCTTTTTTTGATGTTTTCTTTTACTAGGTTTTGATTCTCCCTGATTAGCTTTATATCTATCATACTTTCAGAAAGGCGCAGGCTTATTTAAATCTTGCACTGGGTTAAATTTTTATATTGCAACATATAGATTATCTAAATATAAAATGGAAATTACCTTAATTGCCGCAGTTGCTGAAAATAATGTCATAGGGAGCAAGAACGATATTCCTTGGTATATTTCAGAGGACATCGGAAGATTTAAGAAACTTACTGTAAGGGGAGCAGTAATTATGGGCAGAAAAACTTATGATTCTATTCTAAAAAGAAATAAAGGGCCGCTGCTCGGGCGTATTAATATTGTTCTATCAAGAAATAAAAAACGCGAGTTTCATGATGTTTATATTGCGGGAACAATTGATGAAGCATTGCAAATTGCTGATTGTTTTAGAAGTTCTATTTATGTTATAGGCGGACAGAGTGTTTATGAGCAGACAATCAACCTGCAAGAAACTAAAAGGTTAGAAATCACAGAAATTAAGAGAGATTATAATGGCGATACTTTTTTTCCTAAAATAGAATTAAATATATGGAAACAAGAAAAAAGAGAAGAAAAAGAAGGATTTGACTACGTCTCATATATAAAAAAATATAACTGATAGAATGACTATGATTAATCACGACAATTATTTATAAGACAAACAAGATTAAAATTTTGTGGTAAAGAAAGGATTGTTCGTTGTTTTTGAAGGCATCGAAGGCTCTGGAAAATCTCTTCAATCCCATTATTTGATTAGGCATATAATGTATCTTTCCAAGCATATTGATACTTTATGGACACATGAACCTTGGAGAAGCGATGAAATAATTAGGATGCTGGCAGAAGATAAAAATGCTTTTTCTAATGGAAAAAAGATGGCCGAGCTTTATATTGAAGACAGAGTTAAACACACAAACGAGATTATCAGACCAAGCTTAGAAAAAGGAATATTTGTTATTTCTGATAGATATTCTTTGTCAACCTGCATGTATCAGAAGACGCAGGGAATTCCTTATGACGAACTTGTTGAAATGCATAAGAGAAAGGAAATTTTAAAACCAGATATTACTTTTATTTTAAATATAAGATATGAATGCGCGGCTGAAAGAATTCTAAAAAGAGGATTAGCAACAGAAAAATTTGAGAAAAACGAAATTTTCACAAAAGAATTGATAAAAAACTACCAAGAGTTTGATAGAAATAATAGAGAGAATTTAGAAGTTTTTGGAAAAATAGTGCATGTTCTTGGGGAAACAACAAAGGAAAAAGTTGCAAAACAGATTAGAAATTATTTTTTCCCTATTTATGACAAATGGGAAAAAGAGTAACATTGTCCAATATAAAATCTTATAAGATATTAAACCCAATCTTTAAATATACATTACATCTTTTTATTTCTGATCCCGTAGCTCAGTTGGTTTAGAGCACTGCTCTTATATGAGTGCGCTTCGTTAGAAGTGCAATTTCATTGCTTATGAAAGCTAAGAAAGGCAGGGGTCCGGAGTTCGAATCTCCGCGGGATCATTTTATTGTTTTTTACTAAAAAGTCTCTAATTTAACAGCTAACCAACTAAATCCTTCTCATATATAATCTTCTTTCTTTTTCCACAACACATATGACAAGAACATGACTATAAGAAAAGGCAAAGGTAAAAGTGCAGATGCAAGGCCATCTCCATTTAGTGCATAAGAAGCAGAGGCGCCGATAAAATCTATCGCAAAGCCAGCATATGCCCATTCTTTGATTGTTTTGAATTTTGTCTGCACAAGAATAATGACTCCAAGAATTTTAGCAGTGCCAAGAATAATATTAAGATAAGAAGGATAGCCTAATTTTACTATTATGTCCTTTCCTTCTTCTGGGCCTACAATCTCTGAAATTCCGGAAAAGAGCATAAATGCTGCAAAAAGTAGTGTGATAATCCAGTACCAGATTTTTATAGATTTTTGGCTCATATTTATTTAAGAAGATTTTTTAATCATTTTGGCAATCTCAACTTCTCCAAGTGGAGCTTTTCTTTTTATTTTAAAACTATCTGTAAAATCTTTAGAAAAATCTTTTTTATATTTCAAATTTACAAAAAATGTTATTAACATTGCAATAATTGCTCCACCAATAGCTAAAGCCATGTCTTTCTGCGCATCCCAAATATCTCCTTGAGCTCCAAGATAAGCTATTCCAAGTTCCCCGCCAAATACTACTGATGCCATCCATTCTATCAACTCATATATTGCACTAAAGGAAGCAGTAACGTCAAAAGGCAAATAATATCCCCAAAATCCTCTTGCATTTGCAACTCTCATAAAAAGCTCGCGAATTGGGTAAGCAAGAAAGAGTCCAAAACAAAAATGCACTAACCTATCATAATGATTTCTTTCAAATCCAAAAAACTCATTTATATTAAAACCGAGAATTTTTTCAAAAAAAGAATTATAAGGCACTTCAGAATAAGTATAATGTGCTCCTATTGTATGCAAGACTAAAAAAACAAATATTAAAGTATAAGATATATTGCTTAATCTTAACTTATTTCGCGTAAAAAATAAGAATAATAAAAAGGCAACTGATAGACTGCTCTCTAAAATATAATCACTAATATAATTAGGCTTATAAGAAGCAAAAGCAAAAACAATTAAATATAAACAGAAAAGCCACGCAGGGTAATTTTTGCTAAAATATGTTTTCATTTATTTATCAAAAACTCATTCTTTAAATATCTTATGCAGAACATTCTTATAGGTAAGCCTCTTCTTGGTTCGGATATGCTCTTTTGCCTTACATAAAGGTCTTGTTATAAAGGGCCTTGAAGAACCAAACTCGTCAGTTTTTCTTATCCATAAAAAATTCATCATGGATTATAAACCCACGAAGAGGAGGTTCAATCCGCTATAAAATAGATGAATTAAACGTCCTCTCCTGGGAAAAAAGAGGTGATAAATAGACTACAACATAATACTATTTAAACCTTTCTATATGTTGTAACTAGAAAATGAATACATATATTCTAAAAAAGAAAACAGACAGGAATATAAAGAAGAATATGCATTGTTTATTATGGGTGATATAAAAGAGAAAGTAGGGCAAGAGCAGATTCATGGTCTTCTTTTTGGAGAAAAATTAAGCTGGCAAGCTATCATTTACGACTTGATAAATACAGAGCAGCTTGACCCATGGAACATAGATTTAACTATTTTAGCGCAAAAATATCTGAAGAAAATTAAAATGTTAGAAGAAGAGAACTTTTTTATATCAAGCAAAGTACTCCTTGCAGCAGCCTTTCTTTTAAGAATAAAATCAGAAATACTTTTAGAACATTTGCCTTCTTTGGACGAAATACTTTTTGGAAAAAAAGAAGAGAAGAAATACATCCAGGAAAGAATATATCTTGATGAAGAAATTCCAATGTTGTTTGCAAAAACTCCTCTTCCACGCTTTAAGAAAGTAACTCTTGATGAGCTTATGTCTGCCTTAGGAAAAGCCATGACGACAGAAAATAGGAGAATAAGAAAAATAATTATAGCAAAACAGCAGGCTTTTGATGCATCATTTTCTATCCCAAAAAAAAGAATAAACATAAGAGATCAAATAAATGCAGTTTACAAAAAATTAATTGAAATATTTTCCAAAAAAGAAGAAAAACTTGCCTTTTCTAATCTTTCTGGAGCCAGCACAGAAGAAAAAATATCTGCTTTTATTCCTTTACTTCATCTAGACACACAGCATAAAATATGGCTTGAACAAGAAGAACATTTTGGAGAAATATGGATACTCTTAAAAAGTACATATCAAAAACAAAATAAAGAAATACTTGAAAAAATGAGAAAAGAAGTTGAAATGGAGGATTTCTCAGAAAAAAATCAAAAGACAGTAGAAAACCTTGATGAATTGAGAAACTTAAAAAACAGCGAAATTTTTAAATCTTAAGACAAAGCCGTAATTAGTCGTTTTTCAGATAGGTATTTTTCTTCTCCGCTTGACATATTTCTCAGTTTAAACTTTCCTTTTTTTATCTCTTCTTCTCCAATAAAAACAACATATGGAATTTTTAAGGCATTCGCATATTCTAAAGACTTTCCTACTTTATCATAGGAAATATCTGTTGATATCATGGCTTTTCTTAATTTTTTTGCAAGTTGTACAGATTGCTTATCTTGATTTATTGACAAAATAATAACTTTAGGCTGTGCAGGAACTGCAATATTGGCAATTTCCGTTAATCTCTCAAGACCAAATGAAATTCCTACTGCTGGAATATGTTTTTCAAGATACTTTCCAACAGTATTATCATATCTTCCTCCTGCTGCAATACTGCTTTTTCCCTCTTGCTTCACTTCAAAAATATTGCCAGTATAATAAGCAAGTCCTCTTATCATAAGAGGATTAAACTTTGTCTTCACACCATTAATTGAACATTCTTTCTGAAGAGAATACAGCTCCTCTGCTCCGTCAAACTTATTTTCCCTGAAGAAGGAAATATCTTTTTGAACAAGCTTAAACAAAGTCAATATTTTATTTGAATCAGCATATTTTTTTAAATTCATTTTAACAATGTCTTCTCCTATCTTCTCAATCTTATCAAGCTCCTTCATTACTTCCCAAACATCTCTTATTTCGACACTTTCTATTATTGAAGCCAATAACTTTCTGTTGTTAATTTGAATTTCAGCTTTGATATTTAGAGACTTTAAAATATCATTAACTAAAACAAGGCACTCTGTATCTGCTTTTATAGAAGAATCTCCGATTATATCTGCATCGCATTGAATAAATTGCCTGTATCTGCCAGCACCAATTGGTTCGTCCCTGAATACATGGCCTATTTGATACCTTTTAAATGGAAAAATTATATTGGGATTTTGCTTAAAAATCCGTGCGAGTTGAAAAGTGAACTCATACCTCAACCCTAAATTCCTTCCAGCTCTATCTCTCAAACGAAATCTATCTGATACTGCCTCATCTTCATGCATATTATCAGAACGCATGAGTTCATCAAATTCAACAACTGGAGTCTCTATTGGCACAAAACCATGCATCTTATAGCAATTCTCAATTATTTTTTTAACTTCTTCAAGCTTTAAGGATTCAGGAGGCAAATAATCTTGAAATCCCTTTACAATATCAACTTCTATTTTCATAATTCTACAGAGATTAAAGCATATAAAAATGCTTCCTTAATATAAATTTTAGTTTTGATGCTTGGAAGAATTCATCTTAAGCTCCTTATAAATTCTTGAATATCTTTGTCTAGTTGTTCCCTATTTTGATATTTCTGCTTTTGTTCCTCAACAAATTGCTTTAGTTGAAGAGAGTATTTGCCTTCTTTATCTAAAATATTGTATTTTCCATTATCTGCAATCCAATAACCAGCATTATTTCCTTTTATTTTATCAAACGATACTATCCCAACATTTCCATTATAACTTGCAATC
>JBBSYH010000026.1:0-4734 GCA_038045365.1 Nanobdellota archaeon | reverse complement strand
GGACCAGGATTTGAACCTGGGAATCCGTGAGGAAACGGGATTAGCAATCCCGCGCAGTAACCGCTGTGCCATCCGGGCCAAGATTATCTGGCAGAAATCCCTTATAAGCTTTTTTATTCCCAATTAATAATTCCTATGATATTAATTATTAGATAAGAAACTGAAAGGAAAAGCAGGCCATAATGTTTGTGCTTCAAAGAAAATGAAACCCATAAAATATTTGCGATTATCCAGACAGGATATCCGTCTTTGTATTTAAGGGCAACTAAGACAGCTCCTGTTAAACTTAATACAGTAGCAAGCCATTCTATGACATGGTGCCTTAGCTCTTTTTCAATAACATGCCTTGTATAAAATTTATTTTTTTTCTCCATATTTTTTTTCAGTTCTGTTTATCATCTCTTTTTTCAATCCGATGAAAACTCCTCCTTCTTTTCCCCCAACATAACTGCTTTCTCCTGGTTTTATGATTTTGTTTATTTCCTCCAACTCAATATCAATATGGGTAACACTTGCTCCTGATTTTCCTTTTAAATGCAGATACACGTCTGCTTTTCCGAGTTTTATTTTACCTTCTCCTGGTCCGCTCATTTTCTTTAAAAAGCAACAAGCTTTAAAAACTCTTTCACGTCTTAATTTAAAGCAGCGTAGAGCAGCCTGGAGTGCTCGCGAGGCCCATAACCTCGAGGTCGTTGGTTCAAATCCAACCGCTGCTATTATCTTTGATTTTCATGCATAATATTATAAGTGATGATTGTGTATTTTTATCTTATAGTAAAATGAAAATTTCATTTACAGAAAGATGCTACTCCATTTTGCGCAAAGTTCCTAATGGAAGAATAACAACATACAAAGCTTTGGCACATGCTCTGGGTACAAAGGCGTATAGGGCTGTTGGCAGTGCTATGAATAAAAATCCTTATTCCCCTTATGTGCCATGTCATAGAGTAGTAAAAAGCAATGGAGAAGTTGGAGGTTTTGCATTAGGAGTCAAAAAGAAAATTATATTGCTAAAAAGAGAAGGAATTCCAATAAAAAACAATAAAATCTTAGATTTTGAGGATAAGATGTATAGCTAACTCATAAATAATGCGAAGAGATTTAAATACTTAGACTATTAAATTAATAAAATGTTGCTCTTAGGAATTGACGATGCTGGAAGAGGTCCACTAATAGGCCCTATGTTTTTAGCCGGAGTGCTTTTAGAAAAAAAAGATGAAGCAATGCTTAAAACAGAAGGAGTTGCTGATTCAAAGCTCTTATCCCACTCAACGAGAATAAAGTTATCAGTTATGATAAAAGATATTGCTCTTGATTATCATATTGTTGAAGCTAAGCCAGAGCAAATTGACCATGCGATAAAATCTAGAATAAACCTGAATACCTTAGAAGCAATAAAAACTGCAGAGATTATAAATAAAATAAATAAAAGAAAAGAAAAAATAAAAGTTATTGTTGATTGCCCTTCTGTAAACACTAAGGCCTGGAAAAATACTCTTTACCACTATATAAAGAATATTGATAATCTTGAGATAATATGCGAGCACAAAGCAGATTTTAATTATCCTGTTGTTTCTGCAGCTTCAATTTTAGCAAAAGTAGCTAGGGAAGATGAAGTAGAAAAAATAAAGAAAAAATTTGGAGATATTGGCTCTGGATATCCTTCTGATCCGATTACTATAAAGTTTCTGAAAGAGCATGGCGATTCTTTCAAAGACTCCGGAATATTCAGAAAGTCCTGGAAGACCTGGAAATCTATTTTTCCGGAAAGCGATCAAAAATTGTTAGATGGGTTCTTTAGATAGCTGAATATCAAGAACATCATAGTGATGAAAGATTTTTTTAGAATCATTTTTTCCCTTTACTTTATATATGTCGCGATAATAAACTATTACTTCTTTTCCCTTGTTATTTTGCAAGCGTTCGTGCAATTTTTTATCTTTTGCATTTTTATAATAACCTTGAAAAGTTATATCTTTATGCACAGAGCCGCGTAGCAGAATGAGAAACTGTTCTGGCAGATTAATTAGTGTGTAAGCAAAATCAGGATGCCCATAACTATCTACTGTAAAATCGGATATAAAAGAAGGAGGAATGTGCTGTACATCAAGAATAATGGCTTTCTCTTCAAGAATAGATGATTCTTCAAATTTTGGCCTGATAAAATCAAAAAGCTTGCTAATTGAAGCCATATTTTTACTATGTTTTAATCAATTTAAAAATATTTAGTGATTATATTATGCATGTTTGATTTCTTCTTGATGCTGTTTATTCTGCATATCTTTTTTAAATTCTTCTCCAACTTTCAAGCTCAGTATTTTAGAAACCCCCTCATGCATACTAACCCCATAAAGTATGTTTGAATTCAATATTATTGCGTCATTATGAGTTATAATTATATACTGGCCTGATTTCATGTATTTGTTAACTAAAGAAGCAAGACGCTCAGAATTGCGTTTGTCAAGAGCAGCATCAATTTCATCAAAAATATAAAAATTATAAGGTTTATATTCCTGAATTGCGAATAAAAGGGAAAGTGCTACTATTGTCTGTTCTCCACCTGACAGAGACTTTACATCAAGATATTTTCCTTTTCCCATCTTAATTATTATGTTTATGCCGCCTTCAAATATATTATCTTTATTTTCAATTTCCAAAAATGCAAAACCTTTCGAAGATAATCTGGTGAAATTCTGAGAGAAAAGATCGTTTATTGCTTTAAATGTTTTCATGAATGAACTATTTTTCTTCTTATCAATTTCGTTTATTATATTAAGTATTTCCTGTTTTTCTTTATTTAATATGTCTACCTTATCTTGGACAATAATATATTCTTTTTTAACTTCTTCATAAACTTCTAGAGCGCGCATATTTATTGACCCAATCCGGCTAAGTGCTTCCTGCGCTTTTTTTAGACGCTCTTCAATAACTTGCATATTTCCAGAAAGGATTTCTATTCCAGCATAATCAGAAATTTCCATTTTTAAGGCATCATGTTCAGCATCTAATCTTGCCTTTCCAATTTTAAGATAATTTATTTGTTCGTCAACCTGTTTAATCTCGCTTTGAGTTTCAGAAAAAATAATATTCTTTTCCTGCAATCTTTTTTGAAATATATCTCTTTTTTCAAACATATTTTTAAATCTTTTGTTCAATTCCTGCTCTTTTTCTTCATTTTCCCCCAGAATTGATAATTTATCTTTTATTTTTTCACTTAGTTCTAAAATTTCTTTTTGAATGTTCTCTAAGTCCATAGAGCTTCTTTTTATTATATTTTTTGTATTTTCTACATCTCTTTCCTTATAGAGAAGAGTTGTATTGATGTCATGAGATGTTCTTGAAGATATTTCTTCTATTTCAAGTATTTTTAAATCATACTTTTCTTGAATAGAAGGAAGAAGGGAGACTTTATTTTCGAGAAATTTTCGTTTTTCTTCCAAGGAGTTTAGTTCATTCTTTAGAGATTTTTCCTGCTCAAGCACTATTTTTAACTGCTCATTTTTTTCCTTATTAGAACGATGATTTACTACTTCAATTTCAGCAGAAGAAAGAGATTTTTTAATTTCTTTAAGTTCTTTTTCAGTATTTTCAATTGAAGAATGAAGAGAGGACAGGTTTTCATTAAGCGAATCTATGGTTGCTACAACTTCAGATATTCTTGCTTCAGATTCCTTTATTACATGACTGATATGATTTGCTGTTATTTTGTTTTGACATAAAGGACAGATTTCAAGGTCCTTTACCTGATTTTTTATCTTTTTTATTCTTTCTATTTCAGCTTCAGCTACTGAAAGGAATTTTTCATCTTTAACAGAATGTTCTTTAAATTCCTGAAGAAGTTTCTCTTTATTATGAATAAGAGATTTCTGAAGTGAAATGTCTTTTAGGCATTCTTCCTCATTTTTATAGATTAGTTTTGAAGAAAGCTCTTCCATCTGCTTTAGCAGAGATTCTGACCCGACTATTGCTTTTGAAAGTTGTCTTTCTTTTTCTTTTATTATTTCCTTTAATGTCTGAAAATCTCCCTTAAATGAGAGAATTTTACTGCGTTCATCTTCAAGAGCTCCAAGCTCGCTCTTTTTCTTTTTTAGCTCATTTGATTTTTGAGCCAGTATTGGAGATTCTTTTTTAAGATCTGCTATTTCATTTTCCAAAGAAGGAATTGTTTTTTTAATTTCTTCAATCCTTAGCTTTATTTCTTCCTTTCTGTTTTCATAATTTTCTCTTCTTACCCGCAAACCTTCAAGTTCTGCTTTTAAATTTGCAACATGATTATGGATAGTTTCTTGTTCTATACCTGTTGCTTGCTGTATATTTTTATTAATCTGATTAATATTTGAAGATAAGTTTTCTATTTCTTTTTGTATTTTTTCAATGTTTCCTCTTATTTTTTCCTTATAATGACTTTTTTCTTTTATTGACTTTAAAATAGCTTCTATCTCTTTCTGTTTTCCTTCAATCTTTTTTTGCAGGATAGTGGCTTTTGCTCTCTTTGTAATTGTTTCAAGTTCTTTGAATTTAAGAGCCTGTTCTCTTTCTTTATCAAGATTTTTAAGATAACCTGTTCTTTCTCTTAAAATTGCTGATATTTCCCTTAGCTTTTCTTCTGTTTTTTCAAGTTCATGAAGAGATTTTTCTTTTCTTGATTCATAAATTGAAATACCGGCAACTTCTTCAATTATTTTTCTTCTTTCTTCTGATTGCATTCTCACTATTGAATGTATTTGCCCTTGC
>JBBSYH010000025.1:0-1312 GCA_038045365.1 Nanobdellota archaeon | reverse complement strand
TAGATTTATTAAGACAATTGGTAAATAGCTTAAAAGACATAAAAGAAGGAAGAGTAATAAGAGTAAAATAATCGTTAGGTTTCTTCTTCATCTGGTTTGTAATCTCTAATCAATTTTTCTATCTCTAATCTGAAAAATTCTAGGAAAAGCCTAATTGTATTGATTGTTTTTTGTTGGTCTTTCTTTCCACTTATGGCAACTATATAAATTGCATCTAACTCTTCATAAAACAAATAGTAAATTCTATAATTTTCAAATCTTGATTCTCTAAACCATTCTGTGCCAAGTGGGTTTCCATATTTTGAATTGTGTATTAAATTATCTTCGATTTTGTCAACTCTATCTTGAATGTTTTTAGCATATTTAGCAAGTTCTTTCTGAAAACTTACTGAGCGAAACACTTTATACTTTTTCATGGTAATGTTAAGAATATTTAACTTAAAAAACTTCTTGAAAAGCGGGCGGGCAACTCTCAAATGCAGAATAACATTCCTATCATCCACAGATTTTAAACCTGAATAAAACTGCCGACAATTACATTCAATATCAAATTTTTAGTGAAAGCTATTCCTCCCGAGGCTCTGTTTTCGCACTTCTGGTACATACGTGACGCTTAATCACGAGTAAACGGCAAATATCTCAATTACTCCGAAATAGTTTCTTTCGTAGAAAAACAGCAGTTAGTCTAACTTTCAAAGATTCAAGCGTCGAAAACTTATTAAGCTTATATGAATTAAGTTTGCTGAGGTGAAAAATGGCCTATATTCTTAAATTTGGAAAGAAGTTTGATAGGGAATTTGCAAAAATTGATAAGTCTATTTCAGAACAGATTGTGAAGAAGCTTGTAAGATTGAAAGAAAATCCTGAAAGCATTGGAAAACCACTTTTGCATACTAATCCTGCTTTATGGGAGTTTAAGGCAGAGGTTTTTAGGATTTTCTATATAGTTCAAGAAAATAAAAAGGAAATCTGGATTTTATCTGTAAAACACAAAGACGAGTGTGATGAATACATAAGAAAAGGATATTCCAGAGACTTTAATGAATTTTGACTTTGTGTTTTCTCTCAAACTCTTCTTCAGTTAAAAATTGTCCAGATTCTATATTTTTAGCTTCTTCATTTAGTTCATTTATCAATTTTCTATTCATTAGAATTGCCATTCTTTCAACTACTTCTTTCAGCTTGTTCACATCATTTCTCAATTGTGTTATTTCTTCCATATAATCTATATTTCAATGTTCCTTATATAGTTTTCGAATTTGATTTCTATATTATTTTGAAAGTTCGTTCAATTTGTACGATTAAACGAAAT
>JBBSYH010000024.1:0-19662 GCA_038045365.1 Nanobdellota archaeon | reverse complement strand
AAAGCTTTGTCCAGTTACTGATTCTGTTTAGGAAATCCAATTGCCTATTCAAAGACAATATTTAAATACAACTCTCGCCCTTTTAAATAAAGCATGGCTATTAAAGAACAGATTATAAAAGAGAAGCTGGAAAATTTAGGCATTTTTGATTTTCAGGGCTTGTATAAATTTGCGCATTATTGGTTGAAAGACGAGGAAGGTTATGGAGTGACAGAGGAAAAATATTCTGAAAAGGTTTCTGGAAATGCAAGAGAAATTTCAGTAAAATGGAAAGCTACCAAAGAAGTTACAGATTACTTTAAGATAGAATTATCTTTAGAGTTTGAAGCAAAAGAAATGGCTGAAGTAGAGGTTGAGATTGATGGGGAAAAAAAGAGGATGAATAAGGGAAAGATTTCCATTGAAATAAAAGGCAATTTGATAAAAGACCATAAGAATAGATGGGAAAATGGCAATTTTTACATAGCATTGAGGGATATATATGATAAATACATAATTCCTGGTAGAATTGATGAATTGGGGAAAAAGGTCACTTCTGATGTGACTTCTTTGAAAGAAGAAGCAAAGGCATTTTTGGAGCTTAGCGCTAAAAGATAAGACTTTTCGATACAAATCTTTATATAATCTACACTTTTATTTTCAATTATGAAAAGATATATATTATTGATTGCGCTCTTTCTCTTTTTGATAAAATTTGCTGTTGCAGCAGAATTAATGATTGAAAAAATTGACAAAGGATCTGTAGTAATTTCAGAACTTGATAATCCTGCTATTTATGAATTAATAATAACAAATAACGGTTCTGTGGATAATTATGAAATATACACTTTAGTTGGAATATCAATGACTCCAAAGAGTACTTTTGATATTGTGACTGGGAAGAATACAGTGGAAGTGAGGGCTTATCCAAATAAAGACCTTCGCTCAAGAATCGGCTCACATAGTTTTGAATATCAGTTAAAAGGAAGGGAGTCTGGAATATTCAAGGATTTTTTGGAAATAACAGTGGTGTCTCTTAAAGATACTATATCATTTAAAGTTGAGGATATTCATATCAATGATAGCAATGCAAAAATAACTGTCAAAAACATACAAAATACTAATTTAGAAAATTTAAATCTTCATCTTTCTTCATCTTTGTTTGAAACAGATAAAAAGTTTTCACTTGACCCTTATGAAGAAATTGTTTTCTTTACTAAAATCAACAAAAACAAATTAAAAGGTCTTGTTGCAGGGCCTTATGTTGTAAAAGGAGAAATTAGAATTGAAAATGCTAAGGCAGAAGTGGAAGGAACTGTAAAATATTTGGAGAAAGAAAATATCAGAGTTGAGAAAAAGACATCTGGATTTATATTAAGGGAAGATACTACGACAAAGACAAATGAGGGAAATGTTCCTTTGACTGCAAGAATTGAAATAACAAAAGATATTATATCGAGACTTTTCATTGTTCATTCTATTGAACCTAATTATGCAAAAAGAGAAGGCTTCATAGTAACTTATTCATGGAATAAAGAACTATCTCCTGGGGAATCTTTCACTGTAAATTCAACAACCAATTACACTTTTCCATTTATTCTTGTTTTTCTCGTGATAATTATTTCCTTTTTTGTTAAAATATATTCTCAAACAAGCCTTGTCATAAACAAAAGAGTATTTTTTGTCAAGACGAAGGGAGGAGAGTTTGCCCTTAAAGTTCAGCTCAGACTGAAAGCAAAAAAGTACATTGAAAATGTTCAAGTAATAGATCGCCTTCCGATGATGACACAGCTATATGAAAAATTTGGAGTAAAGCCGGATAAAATAGATCATGCGACAAAGCGTTTGTTCTGGAATATTTCCCGCCTTAACGCAGGAGAAGAAAGAATTTATTCTTATATAATATATTCAAAAGTAAGAGCAATTGGAAGGTTTGAGCTTCCATCTGCAGTAGGAATATTTGAAAGAGATGGCAAGACAACAGAAATTTTCTCAAATAAGGCATATTTTGTTTCAGAAACTACCAGCGTAGAATACTGAAAACTTTAAATAGCTTTTTCTTGTTAAATTAATAGATTAACCCCACATAGCTCAATGGTAGAGCGTCCGGCTGTAGTCATTAAAAGACTAACACGGAGATTCCCTAAGGATAACAATGAAGTGCGATAGGATTTTGTTCATAAGAACAAAGACAGAACCCGGAATACCCAAGTTCGACTCTCGGTGTGGGGATTTTTCTTATTTATGTCAAGGAACTTGAAGAAAACCTTGCCTTGAAAGGCAAGGTTGTTCCTTGAGCATCCAAAAGTCCTAAACAAACCATGGGCTTTAGCCCATGGTCAAACACAAGGACTTTTTGATTTAAAGGTACAGCAATATTTTTATACTTATTTTTCCCTGCTTTTTTTGATGATTAAAAAAAGAACATTTATAATCTTTATAATACTTTTAGTGCTTATTGTTGCAGGAGCTGTATATATGAATCAATATGAAAAGAATTCAGGAAAAAAAGAAACTGCGGTATTTACTACGAGCATGGGAAAGATAGTAATTGAGTTAGACCCCGACATGCCGATTACTGCTGGCAACTTCAAAAAGCTTGTGCAACAAGGATTTTATAATGGCGTGATTTTTCATCGCGTTATTCCTGGTTTTATGATTCAAGGCGGAGATCCGACAGGGACAGGAAGGGGAGGCCCAGGGTATGTGATTAAAGATGAATTTAGCCCCGATAATAAAAATATTAGGGGCACAATTTCCATGGCAAATGCTGGCCCTAACACTGGAGGAAGCCAGTTCTTTATTAATTTAGTAGATAATAATTTTTTAGACAGCAAACATCCTGTATTTGGTAATGTTGTAGAAGGCATGAATGTTTTTGATGCAATTGCAAATTTGCCGACAGATGAAAATGACAAACCTCTGAAAGAAGTGAAAATTATCTCTGCAGAAATAAAGGAATAGCAAGATTTAAAAAGTCAATATATTCTATAAATAATTGTATAATATGAAGGCCAAAAAATTTAAAGAAGAGGAATTTAAGGACGATGATAATTCTGATGATTCAGAAGAGCATGAGTTTGGAGATGATGATGATTCTGAAGAAGAAATAAATGAAGATGGCTGGTAATTTTTCCTATTCTTTAGATGCGATAGAGAACACATAATTTTAAAAAATGTTTATGAGGAATATTTTAATGACAGATAAACAACCGATTTACATTCTTCCTGAAAATGTTTCTAGAACACTTGGAAAAGATGCTCAGAGAACAAATATTTTAGCTGCTAAAATAGTTGCAGATATAGTGAAGACAACTTTAGGTCCGAAAGGAATGGATAAGATGCTTGTTGACGCGACAGGCAATATAGTGATAACAAATGATGGAGTAACTATACTGGAAGAGATGGAAATAGACCATCCTGCTGCGAAAATGGTTGTTGAAATTGCAAAAACACAAGAAAGCGAAGTTGGGGATGGAACTACAACCGTTGCTCTTCTGGCAGGAAAGCTCCTTGAAAATGCAGAAAAACTTCTGGATAGAAAAATACATCCTACTTTAATAGCAAAGGGGTATACTTTAGCAGCAGAAAAAGCAATAAATATTTTGAATGAAGTAGCTTTGCCTATAAAAGATACAAATGTGCTAAAACATATAGCAATGACTGCTATGACTGGAAAAGGTGCAGAAGGTCAAAAAGAGAAATTGTCAAATCTAATTGTAAAGGCAGTTGAGCAAGTCAGCATCGGCAAGGAAACTAATATTGAAAATATAAATATACAAAAATTAAAGGGAGAGAGTATTGCAGAAAGCGAGATAATACATGGCATAATTATAGAAAAGGAAAGAGCAAATAATGATATGCCTGATAAAATTACAAATGCCAAAATTCTTCTTGCAGACTTTGCTTTAGAGTTAAAAAATCTTGAAAAAGAAGCAAGAATTTCAGTTTCAACTCCTGAACAACTTGAAAGTTTCATGGCTTCGGAAGAAAAGTATCTTAAACATCTTACTGATAAAATTGTTTCTTCAGGAGCAAATGTTGTTTTTTGCCAGAAAGGCATAGATGATGTAGCGCAATATTATTTAGCTAAAGAAGGAGTATTTGCATGCAGAAGAATTTCTAAGCCAGATATGGAAAAACTGGCAAGAGCAACTTCGGGAAAAATAATTTCAAACATAAATGACTTGAGTTCCCAGTTGTTAGGAAAAGCAGAAATTGTAGAAGAAGTAAAAAAAGGAGGTGAATGCTTGATTTATATAAGGGGATGTCAAAACCAAAATTCAGTAACTATTATTATTAAGGGGAGTATTCTCTATGTGATAGATGAAATTGAAAGAGCTATAAAAGATGGACTTGGAGACGTAATTTTAGCTGTAAAAGGCGGGAAAGTAGTTGCAGGCGGCGGAGCAGTTGAAATAGAGGTTTCAAGAAGGCTTCGTTCTTATGCGAAAACTCTGGGTGGAAGAGAGCAATTGGCTATTGAGGAATTTGCAAACGCACTAGAATCGATACCAGAAACTCTTGCAGAAAATGCAGGCCTTGATCCTATAGATGTTTTAACTGAACTTAAAAGAAGACATGAGTCAGGACTGGTAAATAGCGGCCTTAACTTATTTAATGAAAAAATAGAAGATACTTTTTTGGCAGGCATTATAGAACCATTAAAAGTTAAAATACAAGCAATTAGTTCAGCTTCTGAAGTTTCTGTAATGATTTTAAGAATTGACGATGTTCTTGTAAGCAAAGATTCATCTTCTAAAAAATTATCTAATCCTTACGATGGAATGGATTAACTGAGTCGTAAACATTTTTAAAGAGAGCATGTTAAAAATTAATAAGGCGGCCATAGTTCATCGGTTAGAACGGCTCGTTGCCAACGAGCAAAGTCGGGTTCAATTCCCGATGGCCGCATCCCAAATTAAATACTTTTTTACGAATGGCCAGCTTATTTTTGTCCAGTTTTCAATTTCGTTGTTGGTATTTGCAAATAGCTCCTCAACTTCTTCAACAGAGTAAAATTTTCCTGAGGAAAGCCCTTCTTTATCATTTGAAAAAACATTTTCTAAAGTTTTTGCAATAGCAATAACTCCGAAATGAACCTTCCCTATTGAATCAGAATCGTCCTTGATATATCCAATAATTTCTGCAACTGGATAATTTTTCATAAAGACCTCTTCTTTCATTTCCTTCAACATTGTTGTCTGAATTGGATTATCTGATTTTTCTTCAGTATCTTTTTCAATATGCCCTCCAATTCCTCCAGAATATTTATTTAAATATCTTTTTTCTACGTATTCTTTGTTTTGACTATTATTGCTTAAAATTCTCTTATATAAAAAAACTTTTTTTGTTTTTTGGTTAATTATCCAGACATAGGGTATAATTTGCTGCAGGTTGTTATTATTTTCAAGTTCTTCTCCTCTAGGGCAATATGAAAAATTTTTCAAGATAACTGAAATAAATTCATGCTCGTGTGCTGGCAAGAATCCCTCAAAATATTTTTCTTTGAAAAGATTTTCGCGCGGAACAACCAGTGCTTCTTTTACCATTAAAATAGCTGGAAAAAAGGGTATAAAAATATGTCTAATCTTTCATTTCTATCTTAATTTGCACGCTTCTTGGAATTTGAAGTTTCATGATTTGATGCAAGACTCTGTCTTCTGCAGGAATATCTATAATTCTTTTATGGACGCGCATCTCAAATCTATCAAAGGTTGCTGTGCCGTTTCCACACGGAGATTTTCTTGTTGTTACTTTTAGCTTTTTAGTCGGAATTGGGATAGGGCCCCTCATAACGACTCCAGACCTATTTGTTATTTCTTTTATTGATTGTATGACTGGATTTAATGCTCCTATATCAATACTTGCAAGTTTTATTCTTACTTTAACCATGAATATGAGAAATAAAATTGCTTTTTAAATGTTGTTCTAATTATACATTGCTGCATTGAAAATGAATAGGCCCACCGCGCCGCTGCGATGGACCCTTTCATCCCAGCCTAAGCGGGATGAACATAATTCTTTTAGAAGAAAAGACTATTTATAAGATTATCCACTAAGTATTTAAAAGAACAAGACATAATAAAAAAATGGCACAAGAGGTTTTATTTTATATTAGTTCTATTATTGTTATTGCTTCTGTATTGACGGTGCTCGCAAGAATAGTAAGACAGCCTCCGATTATAGCTTATCTTGCTACAGGAATTATAGTTGGTCCTTTGTTTCTCAAGTTAATAGGGTCTGCGGATACAACTTCTGAATTGATAAGTATATTTGCTCATCTTGGAGTTGCATTTCTCTTGTTTATAGTTGGGCTAAGCCTTGACTTAAGAGTTTTAAAAGAGATAGGAGGGGTCGCGACTTTTGTTGGTTTTGTTGAAATAGCAATAACCAGCACAATAGGATTTTTGATTGCTTTTGGACTTGGATTTTCTAATCTGACTTCTCTATATATAGGGGCTGCTCTGGCTTTTTCTTCAACAGTAGTGATAATAAAAATACTTTCAGATAAGAAGGAAATTGATACTTTGCATGGAAGAATTGCCTTAGGAATATTAATTATAGAAGATTTTGTTGCGGCAATAGCACTTATGGCAATACCGCTAATTCAGAAAGGAGAAAATTTGTTTTATATTGTAAATCGTTTTGCATTCTTGATACTTTTAATTGCTATAATTTTCATTAGTTTTATCTTTGTATTTTCAAGACTTCTTGACTATCTTGCTAAAAATCAAGAAGTTCTTTTTCTTTTTGGAATAGCATGGGCTCTTATGCTTGCTTCTGTTTTTGACTGGCTCGGTTTTTCTCTTGAAATAGGCGCATTGATTGCTGGAATGTCTCTTGCTTCAAGCAAATATACCCTTGAATTGGGCGGAAAGATAAAACCATTAAGGGATTTTTTTATTATATTATTTTTTGTTTTTTTTGGGAGTCAGCTTACTGGACCAATTTCTTCGGAGCTGATTAAGAATGCAGTTTTATTTTCTATTTTTGTAATTATAGGGAAGCCGATTATAGTAATGAGTGTTTTGAGAACTTTTGGTTATAAGAAGAGAACAAATTTTCTTACTGGTTCAAGTCTTGCCCAAATAAGCGAATTTTCACTAATAATTATTCTTTTAGGATTTTCACTTGGGCATATAAGCCAAGATACAATGAGTTTGGTTGTATTAATTGCGATTTTTACAATAGGGGCGAGCAGTTATAGCATTTATTATTCACATTGGCTGTTTAACAAGCTTTCAAGAGTGCTTGTATTATTTGAAGGAAAAAGGTATAGAAAATTATCTGAAAAAAAAGAGCAGTATGAGATTATCCTTTTTGGTTATCATAGATTAGGTTATAAAATGCTTGAAGCATTGAAGAAAATAAATTCTAAACTTTTAATAGTCGATTATAATCCGAAAGTAATACTTTCTCTTGCAAAAGAAGGATTAAACTGCGTTTATGGGGATGCAGGAGACAAGGATTTTTTAAGCCAGTTTGATTTGAGCAAGGCAAAATTGATAATTTCAACTGTTCCTGGGCAGGATTCAAATCTTACAATAAGAGATAAATTAAAAGAAATACACTCAAAGGCTGCCTTTATTGCGACAGCAGAACAACCCAGAAATGCCGTGACATTATACGAAGCAGGTATTGATTATGTATTGATTCCGCATCATCTGAGCGGAGAGTATGCTTCACATATAATAAGTAAATATGCAATCGACAGAAAAAAATACAAAGAACTTGGAAAGATACACATACGAGAACTTAAAAAAGGCAAAGACAACTCTAATTATATGTAGTTTATGCTTTATCTTCTTTCTACTTGCAAAGAATTCTGCGCAGAACTAATAACTATTTTATTTGGGATTACTCTCCTTATTGCATTGTCCAATGTTGCAATATAATATCCTTGTTTTCCTTTTTCAATTAATCCTCCATCTACAGAGCGATTCCCAAGCTTCATTTTTTTTATTTTGCTGTTTTCAAAAAACTTTAAAGCAATATCTACTGCAATTTTATCCTCGTGACTAAGTTTAAATCTTAAATCTTTTAGCTCCTGAAAGACTTCTATTGGAAGAATTGGTTTAAATCCTTGTTGCTTTAATTGAGAGATGAAATCAATTTTCCTTTTAAAGCAGGAAATAATAAAATTGCTGTCTAGAAGGGCTTCCATACTTTAATTAATGAAGGGAGGTATATTAATTTTTCTCTTAGAAAAAATTTATATATATAGCTAATATCTAATTATATGGACGAGGCAGAACATATAATAAGTGTTCTTAAAGAATGTGAAATTTCTTTGAAGAATGAAAATGTCATAAAACTACGTGAATTGTCAAATAGCACAATTCATTCCGCATCCATAGTTCAAGATGCTGGGAGCATTACACTCGCAGTATTAATTTATTCTTTTAGCAAGATAATAGAGAGAAATGACTATAAAAAGATGAAAAACTGGGATAAATTCAAAAAAAAGATAATTGGACTTCTTAATCTTTCAGTGCTTGCCCTTGAACAAAAAAAAGTCGATAAATATGAAAATTACTTAAAAGAAGCGCAGATGTCTATGTACGGAATGGTTGGGAATATGAAACCATATATCCGAGAAGTCTTGAGAAAGGCATCAATAAATAAGGCATCAAAAATTTATGAACATGGAATATCTATGGGGAAGACATCAGAGCTTTTAGGAATTACACAATGGGAACTTTCAGAATATGCTGGGCAGAAGCATCTTTATCAAAAGCCTTTTTCTTCCAGCAGCGTAAAAAAAAGAGCAGAAATGGCATTGGAGTTCTTCTCATGAGAAAAACTCCAGGAATTACGCGATTAGAGAGAAGAACATATGTATTAAAAGAACCAGAAGACATTACAATTTTGTTAAAGATTAAAGAAGTAGAAAGATGCAGATTAAGTAAGAGTGATAAAAAAATTGTTGAGTTACTCAGGTCTCAACTCAAGAAAAATTGGCGAGATCCACTCATCCATCATCTAAACACTATGTTGCGAAGGTATTAGCAATGAAAGCATTAATCTTTGATTCCGGAATACTTATTAATTTTTCCATGAATGGAATTCTATATATATTGGAGGAATTAAAAAAAGTTTTTCCTGGAAAGTTCATTATAACGAATTATGTGAAATATGAAACTATTGCCAAGCCGATAGGAATACAAAGATTTGAGCTGGGAGCTTTGAAGATTCAAGGAATGCTTGATGCAGGAATATTAGAACTTCCTGAAAGCTTAAATGTTAAGGAAAAAGAAATTGAAGCAGGAACTAAAGAGCTAATGTTTATAGCAAATCATTGTATGGGGGCTAGGGAGCAATGGATTGAGATAGTAAGCGAAGCTGAAATGTCGTGTTTGGCGCTAAGCAAAATTTTATCTGAACGAGGCATAGAAAATATAATCGGAATAGATGAAAGAACTACGCGTATATTATGTGAAGATCCTATGCAGCTTGAAAGAATAATGTCTGAAAAACTTCATCAAAAAGTTACTTTAGTTTCAGATAAATTAGATATATTTTCTGAATTTAAGTTCGTACGCTCCTCTGAAATTGCATATGTAGCATATAAGAAGAATCTTGTGCATCTAAATGGAAAAAAAGTTTTAGAGGCATTATTATATGCAACTAAATATAAGGGATCAGCAATATCTTTTGAAGAAATTGATATATTGAAGAAGCTTTAGTGGGCGCGGAGGGAGTTGAACCCCCGACTTTCGGTTGCTCCAATTTTCTGGAGCCGAAAATTATGCCGTTTAACTACGCACCCCTAAAAACCAAGATAATTGCCTATTTTAAGCTTTACTAGCTGAATGGATAAAGAATAAAGATTTATAAACAAAATCATCTTTAAATAAAGATGCAAAGAGAGAACAGAAAAAAAGAACAACATGAAAATATTAATTATTCGCATACTGATAAGCTACAAGAAAAAATAATAGAGAATCTTATCGAGCTTCAGAAAGTAAACACTAATCTTGCGGAGAAATTTGATAATCTTTCAACTCAGATAAATAATCTTTTAGGCCTATTTGAAATGACTGCGAGAAGCTTTGCACAAAATCCTGCAAATCTTACTTCTGATAAAGATAAAGAATTTCTTGATAAGATAAATAAGCTTCTTGAGCAGAATAAAACTATAGCAAAAGGACTTACAATAATGGAAGAAAAAATAAGGGAGAGAGCTTATGGAATTCCTACCAGAGCTGTCCGTGAAGATGAAGAAAATTATAGCCCGGCCTCTATAAGCAAACCCCTTCCAAAATTTTAATATGAATAAAGAAGAAATAAGACAGGAATTTCTTATTAAATTTGTTAGCCATCTTATTATAAATACTGCGATAAAGGCAAAAAAACAATTAAGTGAAGAACTTACCAAGAAAATAAGCGAAAGAATGATTAAAGAAGACTTAGGGCATATAATGATTAAGCCGATTAAAACATCAATTGCACCCAAAGTTAATTTGAGAGAAATTAAAGTTCCTATGAATCAGGTATCTAGGGAAATTATTGCCAATAAAAATCAGAAATCTTTAATAAAAACTCAACCTTCATTGTTAACTATGAAAATTATGCAAAGGCCACCTAGAGTTCTTCAAAATAAACCATCTTTTCAAAATCAAATGGTTGAAAAATTCTCCCCCCAAGCTAAGATTGCCCCATCTCCTCCTTCTCCAGAACTAATAATTACATTAGGGATGCCAAAAATTGATAATATTTTATCTGATCCTTTAGTAGAAACCTTAGAGTGCACTGGACCTGGAAAAAATATAGTTGTCTCCAAAGGAGGCAGAATGTATTCTATGGATGTAACTTTATACGAAGAAGAAATAAAAAAGATAATGCAGGAGATATCTGAAAAAACAAGAATACCCTTATTATCCGGAGTTTTTAAAGCAGCATATGGAAATTACATAATTACTTCAGTAATGTCTGATTTTATAGGGACTAGATTTATGATTCAAAAGAAAAGCCTTGAAAAACAGACAAATTATTAAATATTGCTGTCCTGCAGAGAAACATGGAAGATATTTTTAAGAGATATCATTTAGAGAAAGATAAAATAAAGATGCGTTTGGAAGAATTTAAAAATATCCATGAAAAAGATTATATTTATGAATTAATGTTCTGCATTTTAACTCCACAAAGCAATGCAAAAAAATGTTGGGAGGCAGTGCAGAAAATAAAAAACTTGAGAAAAGCCGACAAAAAAGGAATTATAAAAATATTGAAAACCAGGACCAGATTCCACAACAAAAAATCTGACTACTTAATTGAAGCTCTTGCGAAATGGGACAAAATAAATGAAGAAATATATAATAAAGAAACAAAGGAACTTAGAAATTTTTTGGCAGAAAACATAAAGGGATATGGGTTTAAAGAAGCAAGCCATTTTCTTAGAAATATTGGGAAATCAAATAATAAAATAGCAATATTAGACAGGCACATTCTAAAAAATCTGAAAGAACTAGATGTGATAAGTTCTGAAAAGGTAAAAAGCGAAAAAGATTATCTTTCAGCAGAGGAAAAATTTTTGGATTTTTCAAATAAGGTCGGAATACCTATTGATGAACTAGACCTTCTTTTTTGGAGCAAGGAGAATGGGGAGATATTCAAATAACATTATAAAAACATTTAAATAAAATCTTTTTGTTGTATAATAATGAAAATATGGGTGATAAGTCTTGGCGGTTCTTTAATAGTTCCAGATAAGATAGACTATAGCTTCCTTGAGAAGTTTAGAAATAATTTAAGAAAACATTATAAGAAATGCAAGTTTGTGGTAGTAACTGGGGGTGGTTCAATAGCCAGGAAGTATATTTCTCTTCTTGAAAGAGAAAATAGGTCTGAAAAAGAAAGGTCTATTGCTGGAATAAGAGCAACCAGAATGAATGCATTGTTTTTAATGCAGTTTTTTGGGAAGGAGGCTAATGAAAAGCTTCCTGCTGACATGAAAGAACTTATAAATTATTTGAATAAGAATAATGTTGTGATATGCGGAGCTTTAAGATACTTTCCTGATTCTACATCTGACAGCACAGCAGCCAGACTAGCGCATTTTTTGAAGACAGATTTCATAAACATGACTAATGTAAAAGGACTTTATTCATCCAATCCCTTGACCAACAAAACTGCAAAATTTATTAGTGAAATAAGCTGGAAGAAATTTGATAAAAGAGCAAACAGAATGCCTTATAAGCCAGGGCAGCATTTTGTTCTTGACCAGCAAGCAGCTACAATAATAAGAAAAAATAAGACAAAAACCTTTATCATAGGGAATGATCTTTCTAATTTTGAAAAAATAATAAAAAACAGAAAATTTGTTGGAACCCGCATTGAAGGATGATGGAATCAAAAGATATTGAAGAAACAAAAAAACTTTTAAAGAAGGAAAAGAAACCAGCAGTTTTAAAGGCAGGCAATTTTATTTTCAACAGAAAGATACTTGATTATGGAAAGTTCAATCTTTTGGTTTTTCCATCAGAAGATAATTCTGGAATAAACCATATTCTGGCAAAAGCAGCAGAAAAAAAAGGCATTTCAATTGGTTTTGACATACAATCTTTAAAATATAGCAACAAGAAGAAAAAATCAATCATCATTGCCGAACTTATACAAATAATAAAGTTGTGCAGGAAAAACCATGCGAAAATGAAATTGATTAATATAAAAGATAGAAAAAATGCATTTGCTTTTTTATTATCTCTCGGAGCTTCAACTTCACAAGCCAAGGAAGCAATATCTTTTTAACTGACTTATCCCTATAAATTATATGGAAAAAAATAATAAAGTACAGGAACTGCTTGAAAAACTTTCACCTATTGAAAGAAAGATAATTCCATATCTTAATTTAAGCCCAGATGAAATATTAAAAAAAGCAGAGCTTGATGCTGTTTCATTAAATCATACTCTTAAATTTTTAGAAAATAAGGGAGTATTGCAAGTAAAAACCAAAAATTATGAATTAATAGAACTTGCAACAAACGGCATATATTATAAAAAAAATCATTTACCTGAAAGAAATTTGATTATTTTTTTGGATATGCATAATCGAATTTCAATAAAAGACGCAGAAAAGCAGTCAAAGCTTTCCAACAACGAATTTAAAGTGTCTTTAGGAATATTGAAAAACAAGAGTATTATATCCTTAAATAAGGGAATTATAATTCTTAATGCATCAAAAGAAGAGCTTACAAAAAAATTTCCTGAAGAAAAGCTAATTGAACTGCTTCCAATTGAAAAAGCCAAGCTTTCTCCTGAACATCTTCCTACATTTGAAAACTTAAGAAGGAGAAAAGATATTATTAACACGAGAAATTGCCAGCATATTGATTTTGAGCTTACTGAACTTGGAAAGCAAATAGCAGGAGAGAAATTAGAGATTAATTTAATAGAAGAAGTTACTTCTAATATAATTCTCAATGGTACAAATGGAAAAAAGTTCAGAAAATATGACATATATGCAAATGCCCCAAAGCTTTATGGAGGGAAAAAGCATTTTCTATCGCAATCTATTGAATATGCAAAGAAAATATGGCTTGAAATGGGATTTAAGGAAATGAAAGGACCAATTGTAGATACTTCATTTTGGGTTTTTGACTCTCTTTTTACTCCGCAAGACCATCCAGCCAGAGATATGCAGGACACATTTTTTTTAAAGAATCAAGAAGGCAAACTTCCTAATACAAAACTTATTCAGAGGGTAAAAGAAGTTCATGAAGGAGGATATGCTGGAAGTACAGGATGGAAATATAAATGGGATGAAGAAGAATCAAAAAAAGTAGTGCTTAGAACTCATACTACCAGCATTTCTGCAAGGACGCTGGCAAATTTAAAAGAAAGTGATTTTCCAGTTAAGTATTTTTCAATAGGCAAGGTTTTCAGAAATGAAACGATTGATTGGTCTCATGGATTTGAATTCTCACAAAGCGAAGGCATTGTTGCCGATGAAAATATGAATTTTAGAAATTTACTTGGATTTTTAAAAGAGTTTTACAAGAAAATGGGATTTGAAAAGATAAGATTCAGACCAAGTTATTTTGCATATACAGAACCTTCTGTTGAAATTGAAATATTTCACCCAGAGAAAAAAGAATGGATAGAACTTGGCGGAGCAGGCATGCTTAGACCAGAAGTTACATTTGCACTTATTGGCAAAGAGATACCTATTCTGGCATGGGGGCAGGGACTGGATAGAATTATAATGGATTTTTATAAAATAAAAGATATAAGGGAGATTCATTCAACGAATCTTAAAATATTAAGAGAGAAGAAATTTTGGACAAAATAATATGGCCAACATAAAATACAGCAAAAAGCAGATAGAGAAATACCTGAATTTAAACGAAAAGAACATAGAAAAAATTGCAATGTACGGAACTCCACTTTCAATTTCTAAAGATTTTCTTGAAATCGAGGTTTTTCCTAACAGGCCGGATATAATTCCGATGCAAAATTTCATAAGAGCAATAAATGCCTTCACAGGAAAAAACCCTGGGATGAAAAAATATAAAATAAATAAACCTGAAAAAAATTATCTTGTAAAAGTATCGAGCTCTGTAAGTTCTATCAGGCCTTTTACAGCATGTGCTATAGTAAAAGGGCTTTCTCTTGACGATGAAAAAATAAAAGAAATTGTAAACTGGCAGGAGAAACTTCATTTGACACTAGGGAGAAATAGAAAGAAGGTTGCAATAGGAATATATCCCCTCCATAAAATAAAACTCCCAATTAAATATGAGGCGATGGATCCGGATAAAATAAAATTTATTCCCCTTGAAAGTGAAAAAGAAATGTTGGGGGAAGAAATACTAAAAAAACATCCCAAGGGCATTGAATATGCGGGCCTTTTAGAAAATTTCAATAAGTTTCCTGTTTTTACTGATGCGGAAAAAAAAGTGCTTTCAATGCCTCCAATAATAAATAGCAATGATACTGGTAAAATAACTACTGATACCGAAGGCGTGTTTATAGAATGCTCTGGATTTGACTTTAATCTTTTAAATAAAACTTTAAACATAATTGTTTCCGCTTTTGCTGAAATGGGTGGTAAAATATATCAAATGGAGCTGGATTATGAAAAAGCTAAAAAAATACTGACTCCTGATTTTTCTCCGGCGAAAATAAAAATTTCACTTGAAAAAGCGAATTCTCTCCTTGGCCTTAAAATAAGCGAAAAAAAACTTCAAAAGCTTCTTGCTAAGATGGAGTATAATTATAAGGCAGGAACTTTATTGATTCCCCCATGGAGGACAGATATTCTTCATGAAGTAGATATTATTGAGGACATTGCAATTGCATACGGATATGAAAATATAGAGCCCCAAATGCCTAAACTCGTAGGAGCTGGAGAAGAGAATTTTGAAAGCAAGATAAAAACAAAAATAGCTGAAATATTAATCGGACTTGGATTTATAGAGATTTCATCTTATCATCTGATGAAGAAAGATCTTTACAAGAGAAAAACGGAAATTATTGAAGTGGCTAATTCAAAAACAGAATATAAAGTTTTAAGGCCAAATCTTATAGAGCCGGCTCTGGAAATATTTTCAAACAACAAAAATAATGAATATCCTCAAAAAATATTTGAGATAGGGGAAGTTTTTTCAAAGAGTTCTGGAAAAACAGAGACTGGAATTTCTGAATCTGATTCACTTTTAATTGCGATTTCACCAGGCAATTTTACTGATGTTAAGCAGATATTAGATTATTTATTCAAGATGTTAGATATTGATTATCGGATAGATGAATCTATACATGAATTAATGATTGAAGGAAGAACAGGAGAAATAAAAATAAAAAATAGTAAAATAGGGAGCTTAGGAGAATTACATCCTAAAACTTTAAGGATTAAGAATATGGACATGCCTGTTTCTGCAATAGAAATCTATCTTGAAGAGATTTATAATGCTCTTACAGCAAAAAATTAGAAAATATTAACCAAAATAAGTCTTTTCTTTTTTATTTATTATGTTATTTGGCTTTTGAATTTTATCTATGATTTTTTTGAATCTTTCTTTTTGGGAGTTCCATACCGAATATATCTTTTTAATTGCCTCTGCTTCTTTTTTTTCTGATGGATTTATTTCCAGAGACAAAGAATTAAGAATTAATTCTCCTAATGAACTGTATAGTACATCGTTTTCTTTTTTTTCCTCTTGGGAAATTGACATGATGTAATTAAGATATAGCCTGGGAGGGTTTTGAGGGTTTCCAAGCATCTCTAGAAATTCAAGCGAATTAAATATTTTTTTCATCATGAACTTTCTAATTGTCCTAAGAAAATTTTCATTGTTCTTTTCAATTTCCTCTATCTCAAAATCGTCATTTAGCTCTTTGAAAGAAGGCAGTTTATATTCTTTAGCTAATTCACCATACTTTTTTTTAATTTCTTCTTTTATCATACTAAGCCATAAAATATGGGTTTTATATATTTAACTAAATTAATTATTAAATGTTTCACAATCCAAACTATGTGCTATGTAAAAAGCTTTATATAGCATCTAATATTAGAAAATAAATCTACTTAGTATTCTTGATGAGTTTTTGTCAAAAATGTTCAAAGCCTCTACCGAGGATTGAACTCGGGACCCCGTCCTTACCAAGGACGTACTCTAACCGCTGAGCTATAGAGGCATAAATTACAATATAAAACATCCTATAAAAAAATACCTATTTTGTAAAATTAGAGGAATTTTTGCTGAACCATTCAAGATTTACTGCATGCGCACTAATACTTCTGGCGTTTTCAAGCCCATTTGAAATCCAATTATAATAGAAAAGAGCAAATTTTTCGGACTCTTCTTTTTTATTTAGATGTATGTTTTCATTGCTCACTATAAGAAAAGCTCCGCAAAACAGAAAAAATATTATAAGCAAAATAATTTTCATTTCCCAGATATATTGGTGACGTTTATTTTCCAATCCTGCTTTACTGCAAATCCTGAGATTTTTCCCATATTTTTAAATGTATTTCCTAACCAAGATAAGTAAAGTTTTCCTGATTTGATAATTCCGTCTGTGGAAGTAAGATCCAAATCATTATTTAAGTAAAGACTGAAAATGGAGATTACTAAAAATATTACTACTATGATTATTAAAAAGTGGGTTATTTTATACCTTATTTCCTTAAACCTTAATAGTAAGAATATCGCGAATATTATTACTCCAATCAATAACCAGTTCATTTTATCACCTAAAAAAGAAGTTTTTTCTTCTATAAAAATCTTTCTAGAAGCAAATATTTAAAACTTAAGCAGAACTTCACTTTAAACAGCCCTGTAGTATAGCGGTCAAGTATATAGGCCTCTGGCGCCTGTGACCCAGGTTCGAATCCTGGCAGGGCTATTTTTATTGTGTTTTCTTTCTAACGCAACTTTTTTAAACTGCAAATAACTATGAAATAAGTGGGAGAACAAGAAATAGGCGAAGTTTCCAATTATTTTGAACATGTTGGAGCAGCAGCCATTAAGCTTAAATCTTCTCTAAAAGTTGGAGATGTAATTCATATCCATGGAGGAGAGACGCACATTGAGCAGAAAGTAGAAAGCATGCAAATAGACAGAAAAGATGTAACAAGCGCGAAAAAAGGCGATGAAGTAGGTATTCTTATTAAAGGAAAAGCCAGAAAAGGGTATAAAGTCTTTAAAGTTTGATGCGCGTAGTAACAATCACAACAATTCTTTTATACTTCTTTTAATTAATCTTAATATGGAAAAAAAGGATTTAGTGCAGGAAACTATTAATAGAACTGATTGGAGAATATATGAAGAAAGACTTAGTTGGTTAGTAAGCAAACCTACTTGTCCTCTCTATGACGGCAATGTTTTGTGCAATTACTGGAAAGTATGGATTATTAATGGCAGAAGAAATTATCCTAACACTAGAGAAGGAGAATCTGAATATCTTAATGATGTAAGAGAAAATACATATCGCATCAGAGAGATTGATTTGCATAGATTGCTGAAAGAATTGAAAAGAGAATTGAAAAGTCCACTTGGAAGATTATTTTATGTCGGGGATTCTCAGAAAACCTTGCCCTAAAGGGCAAGGTGAATCCCCGAGCATCCAAAACACGAGCGCCTTCTGCCAAACCACGTCCTTTAGGACGTGGTGGCGCATCGTGTTTTTGATTTCAGATAAACGCAATTCTTTTAAACTTAGTTAAAGATAAACAATGAGCCCTTGTAGTCTAGAGGTCAAGGACAGCGCCCTCTCGCATAGCCGAGGGTTATATCGTTGAGATTATACCCTCAGTCCAGCTTTGGACAGGCACTGATTTATCAGAGTCTCATTTTTCGTCAAAAACGAAAGTTCTTGGGACTGTGGAGAACGGCGCAGACCCGGGTTCAAATCCCGGCAGGGGCATAATACTATCTTGCCACACAAAACTATTTATAAAAGATAGCCTTATTTAATTTATGAAAAAGAGGATAATTAAAAAAGCACTAGTTTATACTGGACTTCTTGGTCTGATTTTTCAGACAGGATGCTCGACAATTGAAAAAAAACTTGGTTTAGACAAAATTGAAAAATTCTTTGAAGAGAGAGATGAAAAAACTCCAGAAGCACTAATGGCAAAACATGGATATATCTCTTATAATAAGTCAGTTCCAGATAATATTGGATTGCAGACTTACAACAGTCCGAACCTTATTGATACAACAACTGTTAAACCAGAACAGCCAGCTATATTTACCATAACTCCTGATTTAGATGCAATAGATAAAGAAAATCCTTATCTTATATTAAGAATTTTAGCTGAAGATAAAAAAGACAAAGGGTATATAGCAAGAGAGGAAAAACATGTTATTTACTATGAAGGATTGCAGAAAATAACAAATAATAATACTATAGCATATTCCTATACTTTTCCTAAAGCAGGCCTTATAGGAACTCGTGGAAATTATTTCTATGAATGGAGAAAAGAGGAACACAAAGAATTTAGAGCAAGTGATATTTTTAATCTTGTTCCTTTTTTTGCAATAGCGAAAGAAATCAACTATCCTGTTATTCTTAAAGAAGGCAGGTTTGTTATTCAATAGGCAAAAGACAAGAAGACTTTTATACTATTATTGTCTGCTGAAATTATGGCGGTTGTAGTTTAGTGGCAGAACGTCAGCCTGTGGCGCTGAAGATGAGAGTTCGATTCTCTCCTACCGCTTTTCCTGCTGAGGCAGTAGTTGTGAGACTCTTGGAGAATGAAAAATAATCTTATAACACGAGCGCTACTTGTTGTCTTTTATCCTAAGTTGTGAAAACGTTACTCCATCATCAAGAACGTGTTAATGTAATACATAATTTTCTCTCTGTGAGATGAATTGATAGAAACCTCTTCGCCATAACTAGTCGGCTTGCTGAGCAAAATGCCTTCTTTTTTCAATTCCTTTGCCATGTATTTTACTCTCCCGCGTATTTCTGGCGGAAAACCCTTCTGCAAATTATCAATAGGGGTATGACTATGATGAAATTTTCCCATGCGCGTCATCTTGTGCAATATTTTTCCTTTTATTTCTTCGTCGCTCCACATGTTTCCTCTTTTTCAGATGTCTATTTAAATAGACTTTGAACAGTTAAGTTTATATACTTTTTGTTTTTATATATATTATGGAGAAATCATTACTTACAAAGTTTTTAGGAGAGAATCCTGTTTTTAAAATCGTTGACTTTCTGATTGAAAGC
>JBBSYH010000023.1:0-1818 GCA_038045365.1 Nanobdellota archaeon | reverse complement strand
AATTATGTTTTACAGCGCTCTACAAACATTATTGGACCATGGACAAGTGTTCAGACCTATTCACCAGGAAGCGCAGGCAGTTTCAATGACCGCGAGGCGTATACGAACAGCTGGAAAAACGTCTTCTACCGCCTTATGAATGAAAGTTCTCTAGGAATACTAACCAATCAAAGCAGTGTACAATCAGTTGCTGCAAAACCATCAGAACATTAAGCATTATAAGAAAGAGTATTAACATTTTTTTCTATTATAAAAGCAAATAACATTCTTCAAAAGTTGAAGTTCTACCGCGCAGTACAGAATTAATTTTTTAAGATGACTGGGTGAAGTCTTCCTTAAAAAGCGTCAGACCAGAGTTCTTTAAGCGTGTACGAGACTTTATGCTGCTTGAGAAAATCAAGAACCTCTTTCTCTTCATGAAGAGGAATAACAATCCCATTCTCTATTCGTGTGCCCTTAAGTTTCTCGACAATGCCCTTGCTTCGATAGACCTTTTTTCCCACTTTCTGCTGGTGCCCGTATAATTTTCTCCACATTCTGATTTTTTGGGCAGGAGATAGTCTTTTGTAAGAGAGCTGGAGAAGAAGGTAGGGTTCTGCTTCTTCAGGAGTCTCGCGCATTCTTCCATACAGAACAATTCCATCTGAGATTACACTTCGCCTTAAATCCCATTCTTTAAGATTGCCGATTTTTAAAGATAGTTCATGCGTAAGGCCTTTGAGTTCCCAAAGCTTCTGAGTTTGTGACATCATAAAGAGTTTATATGTCTTTTCCACTTCAGGTTCAATATCCTCTGGCGCATCTATGAACAGGTCTATATCACTTTCCTTGGTGAAGTCGTCGCGAGCCACTGATCCAAAAAGTATAATTCTTTTTATGTTATTCTTGGTTTTTGCAGTATCTAGAAGGAATGATACAAAACTTGCAGCATACGCGATTAGATTTTTTTGGTTCATGGCATTTTTCGCAGTATTTCCTCCAGTTCAGTAAATAACTTGATTGCTTTTTGCGTTGTTTCAACAGATATTTTCTTGCCATACGTTAACACTTCACAGAGATTCTCAAGTTCGATAAGTTTTGTAACTATTTCGTTCTTGTTCTCAAAGTCAGGTAATTTATTAAATACTTTTTTACTCTTGAACCAGCGATGATTGAGCTGAAACCCAGCCCTTACGATTTTTTTTCTGTGCAAATAGAGCGAAAGGAGTTCCAATATGCCTCTGGCTGCATGCAGACCTACAATGCGCTGCGATTTGTCTATTCCTTCTATACCGAGCCCCCAAGAGAATATCGCTCTTTTGTGCGTTTCAAAGGCTTCCTCATGCGTTTCTGTTTTCATAGAATTCTTTATGATAGTAAGTATATAAACTTTATGTTGCTTCGTATCATATGATATTTAGTATATTAATATTATGATCTCCTATAGCATAAAGAATTTATTCTAACGACTCTTGTATCTGTCGTAAGTTTTAATGACCTCGAGGTGTATACGAACAATTGGAAAAACGTCTTCTACCGCCTTATGACTGAAAGTTCTTTAGGAATGCTAACCAATCAAAGCAGTGTGCAGTCAACTGCTGCAAAACCAGCAGGGCAGTAAGCATTATAACAAAGAGCACAATAATTAAAATTTTCTTATGATAAAATATTAAAAAGTTAAACTTAGAGACAGCTGTTCAGAACTAATCCTTATCTTCTCATTAATAGAGACCTTGATAACAATACCCTTATTTATGCATTAGGAGAAACAAACAAGACAAGAACTGTTCAATCATCTGAAGATTTTAAGACATGGAAGGATTTGCTCCCAGGAGCACC
>JBBSYH010000022.1:0-3720 GCA_038045365.1 Nanobdellota archaeon | reverse complement strand
TCTGATTTTTAGATTCTTCAAATGATAAAGCAGTTGTTAAATTACTGATATCCTGAACATCATAATTTCCTGCTCTTTTGCTTATTTGGTCGTATAATTTTGGTCTGAATTCAGGAAGTTTATAATACCAATCATCTGGGATACTAATTTCACCTTCTAATTCACTATTCAATTTAATTAATCTCTCAAGAGGACTTTCTTTAGAAACTTTTATTTCTCTAGGAGGGAGAATGCCTTTTAGTTTGTCAAATGGATTTGTCATCTTAAGCTCTTGATAAAAGAGCTAAAATCTCATATATAAATGTTACTCTATAGTAATAGCATAAAAAAGTGATTTATAGATAAGAAATATTGCCTTCTTTGCTTCTACTTCAAAAAACAAATCAACAATCAATAAACGCTCTTTCTATGAAAAAATGGCTATCAGAACCTTGAAGAAATACTTAATTCTTTTAAAGGAATATAAACAAAGTTCTATCAGATGCAAAAATCTTTATAACCTCTCCAAACCTATCTTTTGCATGAAAATTAAATACCCAAAGCTCTCCGAAATTAAAAACTGGTCTCCAGAAATAGAAATTGCAATAACAAAGCAATGGAAATCAGCAGAAGCACATCTCTTCAATCCTAAAACAAAAAAACAGATTTATTCAATAGACACTCCTCCCCCATACATTAATACTCCAATACACATGGGGCATGCAGCAACATATTCTTTTATGGACATATTTGCCAGATATAAGCGTATGAAAGGCTTTGAAGTCTTATTCCCATTGGGTTTAGACAGAAATGGATTGCCAATAGAGATGGGAGCAGAAAAGAAATATAATATCTCTGCATTTAAAGTTGAAAGAGAGAAATTCCTTGAATATTGTGAAAAGCTCCTTGCAGAAACATCCACAGAATCAATAGACAGCTTTACAAAGCTCGGCATATCTTTTAGCTCATACAAACAAGGAGCGCATGTTGGAGCAGTATACAATACAGATTCTCCAGAATACAGGGCAGTAACACAAACAACTTTCATAAATCTTTTCAGAAAGAAACTTATATATGAAGACAAGCGCATTAATAATTGGGACCCAAAACTCCAAACAACAGTTGCAGACGCAGAAATTGTGTACGAAGATATTCCATCTGCATTCAATCACATAAAATGGAAAGTAAAAGAAACAGGAAAAGACATAATAATTGCTACAACGCGCCCAGAACTCATTTGCACTTGCGCCATGATAATATACAATCCTAAAGATAAACGATACCAGCATCTTGAAGGCAAAACAGCAATCTCTCCAATTTACAGCACAGAAATTCCAATTCACGAGCATCCTTCAGCAAAAATTGACAAAGGTTCCGGTCTAGTAATGATGTGCTCTGCAGGAGATATTTCAGACATTCAATTCTTCCGTGAATTATCTCTTCCAACAAAAATTGCAATCAACAAAGACGGAAGAATGAATGAACATGCGGGATTTCTTCATGGTCTTAAAGTAAAAGAAGCAAGGGAAAAAATAATTTCAGAACTTAAAAAAGAAAATCTCTTAGTAAAGCAAGAACAAATTATCCATAGCACTCCTGTCTCAGAACGTTCAGGAGCAGAAATAGAATTCATAGAAATGCCTGAATTCTATCTAAAACAACTTGAATTCAAAGATGAGCTTAAAAAACTTATTAATTCAATCTCCTTCTATCCTCCAGAATCCCGCCGTATTCTTGAAAGCTGGCTTGACTCTATCTCAATAGACTGGCCTATCTCGCGCAGGCGCTTTTATGCAACACCTATTCCTCTCTGGCATGCAAAAGATTCAAAAGAAAATACATACATTGCTCTCCCAATTACAGAGAAATATTATCAGCCCTGGAAAGAATCCCCTCCAAAAGATTCAGAAGTTTTCCATAGTGGAGAATACATAGGAACATTAAAAGACAAGCAATTTAAAGACTTAAAATGGAAAGGAGAAGAGCGCGTGCTTGACACATGGTTTGACTCATCAATTTCAGAACTTGTAATTCTCAAATATGGCTCCAATCCTTCATTTTTCAAAAAATCTTACCCTGTCACGCTCCGTCCTCAGGGAAAAGAAATTGTAAGAACATGGCTTTACTACACTTTGCTTAGAGGATATTTAGAAACAGGAAAACCATGCTTCAAAGATGTCTGGATTCATAACCATATTTTAGATGAAAAAGGAAGAAAAATGTCAAAATCTCTTGGAAATATGATTAACCCGCAAGAAATTCTCCGCGACTATGGTGCAGAGACTTTGCGTTTCTGGATTGCGATTGAAGGCAATCTATCAAAACAGGACTTATCATGCTCAAAAGAAAAAATCAAGGCAGAATTAAAAACACTCGACAAACTCCTCAATATCTCTAAATTTATTATACAATTTCAAAAGCCGAAGAAAAAGCCAAAACTCACAAAACTTGATGAAAATTTCACATCTTATCTAGATTTCTTAACTTTTCAAGCAAATGAAGAATATGATAAATACAATTTCCACAAACCAGCACATGAATTGCGTTATTTCCTCTGGGAGCATTTCGCTTCTCACTATCTGGAGCTTGTAAAAAACAGGGCATACAATCAAGATAATTTTTTCTCCAAGGAAGAAAGTGCTTCAGCTCACTATACTCTTTATTTCTCTTTGGAACGCCTAATCACTCTTCTTCATCCAATTATTCCTCAAATAACAAGTGTTCTGGCGCAAGAACTTAACATGGATCTATCTGAATTTCCCGAAGGCACTGATAACAAACGCTCTTCTCTTAATAAGTTTAATGAAATAGCAGAATTCAACAGCCAGGTCTGGAAAGCAAAAAAAGAAAAAGGAATCTCTCTCAGCGAACCTATTTCAAATATTAAAATCCCGAAAGATCTCAAAGATTTTGAAAAAGATTTGAAAGTATGCCATGGATTGAAGTGAATTTTTTTCCTGCTCAGAAGGGTTTTTTGAATGAGCAAGGTTTAACAAAACACTATTATTTCTTTCTGCATAAATAATTGAAGTACGTGCGGCTTCCGTCTATTTCAATCTTAGAGTAATGTATTATTACAAAATGTTTTTCTATTTCTCTTTTAACTTCATCTTCAGTGTATAATGCATTATATCTCTGTTTGCCCTTATATTTCAGGTCTTCTTCCATACCATCATAATTACCTTCTTTCATCCCGATATAAAATATTCCTTCTTCTTTAAGTATACTAGAGATTTTTTTAAGAACAGAACCAAAATTTCTTTTAGGAACGTGGAGTAGAGATGTATGTGCCCACACTCCATCAAAACTACTATCTGGAAATTTCAAGTTTTCTATATCCATTACTTTTGCTTGTAGACCTCTTTCTCTACATATGTCAATCATTGTTTGAGAAATATCTACACATAAGGGATTCAATCCTCTTTTTTTAAAGTAGGAAGAATCTCTTCCTGGACCACTACCTATATCTAATACATCTACTCCATTTAAACTCTGAATAAACAAATTGGCATCTTTAAGAAGATATTTCTTCAAATATCCTTCAGTTCTCTTTTGAAAGTTTTTTGCATATTCATCATACAGATCTTTAGTTTTTTGTTTGTAGTCTTCCATACAAAACATGAAATAAGAACCGTTTAAATTATTTGCTCTTGGCCAATTTAACGTATCATGCAGAAAGAGCGAAACTTTATATATAACATCATGTTATATAAAATATAACATAATATATAACATGGAAGA
>JBBSYH010000021.1:0-33116 GCA_038045365.1 Nanobdellota archaeon | reverse complement strand
TGAAATATGCTTGACTGATGTTTTTGTAGCAACAGGCATGAAAAATGGAGTTTTGATATTTCCACTTTTAGTTTTCAAAAGTCCGACACGCGCTTTGCTTTTTTTATCTTTGTGGAGTATTGTAAATGTTCTGTATTTCATAAAAGAAAAGAAGTTCTTCAGTATAATAATGTTTTTAATATTTAATTGTTCTAATAATTCATGAAAACTTTATTATCTGTTGTTTTATCTTCTGCTTTTCTTACTGGATGCGCTTCTTCAATGTACAAAAAGCCGACAAACACCTTAATCAATTGCTATCAAAAACATCCTGCGACAACTGAGATTGCCAGGAAAACAAGAGAAGAAGCTCTGGAGCATGAAATTTATTCAGTTATTCCATTTCAAAGAGAGCAAAAGTATTTTTTTGACCCGCGGCATGTAACCTGGTACTTATTTGGCAATGATGAAGATGGAGTTTTTGGAGAGGGCATTGCTGAGGGAAATCCTTATTCTTCAGATATTAATTATAAGACTTTTATAAGATGGAATTTTTTAAGGAATCCCATGCACAATTTCAAATATTATCCTCCATTGGGAAGCGCGTGTCTTAAAAAGCATTGGAATTTATCTATTGTTAGATATGATAAAAACGGGTTTGGAGTTTTTAGAAATGATAAAACAGGAGTTTTCGGAGCTGGAAAAAATGCTTTCAAGATAAATCTTAATGATTTGAAGCCATTAGTTTCTTTAAAGCTCGGAAATTTTGAAACTTATTTTGGATGGAGAGAAAAAGGAAATTTCGGAACTTCTTTTAGATATCACCGGAAAAAAGAAGAAAAAAAATAAAGAAATTACGCAAAAAAGAACTTGCAAAAGACTTATAAAGATATTTTTCTTTAAAAAAGCATGAAAAAAGCAATGATTGGCAGTATTTTAGTTATAATTATAATTTTAATAATAGGATTTTTCATCTTTAAGTATGTTGTAACTGAAAAAGAATCTGGGAAGAAAGAAGTGAAGGAAGAAGTGAAAAAAAATGAAGTTGTTCTTAGAGAAGTACCGAAACAACACTCAATAGAATTTACTTCTTCCGGATATTCTCCAAAAGAACTTGAAATAAAACAAGGCGACAGTGTGAACTGGGTCAATAAAAATAATATTCCTATGTGGCCTGCTTCAGCTATACATCCTACCCATACTGTATATCCTGGAACTGATATAAGAAATTGCGGAAAAGTCCTGGAAGGAAAAATGTTTGATGCTTGCGCAGAGCTTATAACAAAAAAAAGTTTCAGCTTTGTATTTAATGAAAAGGGAAAGTGGTATTATCATGATCATATAAATCCAAGATTCACTGGACAAATAACAGTAAACTAATGAAAATAGAGAAAAGTGAAAAAGAACTTGTATCTTTTATGTTGAGATCTGGACTTGTGATAGTGCTTCTTTATGCAGCAATATCTGCTTATTTAAATCCAACTTCTTGGATGGGTTTTACACCTCAATTTATAAGCCAGATTATCCCTCCAAAAATATTTTTATATATTCATTCAACAGCAAATATAATTTTAGCTTTCTGGCTCCTATCAAATAAAAATATATTTTATGCATCTATGATTTCTGCAATTTTGATGCTTGCAATAATTGTTTTTAATTACAGCGAGCTTGATATAATATTCAGAGACATATCGATATTATTCAGTTCTATAGCTTTGGCAATATTATCAAAGGAAAAAATTTAAAATGAATTTATCAATTCCATTAACAGCAATACTTGCACTTCTTGGAGCAGTAGATTCCGGGTATTTGATTTGGAAGCGTAAAAGAAAAGAGCATCTTGTATGCCCAATGAATATGAAATGCGAAAAAGTTACTGAAAGCAAATGGGGAAGAATTTTTTATTTTAGAAACGATTTACTTGGACTGGCATATTACTTAATAATATTTTTAGGTGTTTTCATGATTGAAGATTATAATATTTTAAGATGGTTATTTTATTTATCTTTTGTTGGGCTGCTTTTCTCGTTTTTTTTGGTTTATATTCAAAAATATGTAATAAAAAACTATTGTTTTTACTGCCTTATATCTGCTTTGATTAATTTTTTGATATTTTTAAGTTTTTTATTTTCTTTTATTTAGCTACTCATATCTTAAAGCATCAACTGCTTTTAGCTTACTTGCTCTCCATGCGGGCCAGATTCCTGATACAACTCCTATAAAAAATGCAAAAAACAGACATCCCATAATCAAAAGCGGATGTGAGAGCGGAACAAGAAGAGTAGTGCCTAATTTATTTATTGCAAGATATTTTATTACTTTTGAAAACATATAACCTAGTATAACTCCGAAAATTCCCCCTGTTAAACCGAGAAGACCTGATTCTATTAAAAATATAAGAAGAATGTCGCTGTTTTTTGCTCCGACTGCTTTCATTGTTCCTATTTCTCTGGTTCTTTCTAGAACTGAAGTAAACATTGTATTTGCAATGCCTATCCCGCCTACGAGAATTGAAATTGCGGCAACTCCAAACAAAAATCCAGTTATGATGTTTAGAATCGAACTAAAATCTGAAAGAAGCTCCTCTGGGCTTAATATTATGAAATCTTTTGTATCTTCATTTACTCCTCTAACTGATTGAAGTTTTCTACCAGTTCTTTGAATAACTTCATTTATATCTTCTCCTTCATCTATTTGAACTATTATTTGATCGATGCCAGATACGTTTACTATTTCTTTTAAATCCCTTAGATTCATGTAAATAATCTGATCATCTCCAGGATTTCCAATCGGTTTTAATATTGCTTTTACCTTGAACTCTTTTCCATTTATCTTTACTTTATCTCTTGTTTTTATTGGAGTTTCAAATAGAAAATTATGCTTATATTGACTGCCAAGCATAATTTCTCCTCTATCTTCATCTTTTATCTCTTTTCCTTCTTCTTCTTTATATGCTTCAATTTCCCTATAAACTTTTGATTTTCCTTCAGGCATTCCTATTGCTGAAAAAAATTTCTTCTGGTTATTAAAAACAACTTCTACAGTTCTTAAAGATAAGTATGATATATCTTTAACACCCTGAACTTTTTCAATTGTTTCTGTATCTTTCTCATTTAGAATAACTGTTGAAAGTGTTCCTGGACCAGCTATCTGCCCTTTAGGCAATATAAAAAATTTATCAGTTCCAAGAATACGAAACTGCTCTTTTACTGCGTTTTCAAGGCCTAATGAAACACTAATAAGCATAAATATAACTGAAATTGAAATAATTATGCCTAGGATTGTAAGCCAAGAACGCAATTTTCTATTTCTTATATTTCTTAAAGCAATGGAGAAATAATCTTTTATCATGCTCTTAGTGCTTCTACAGGATTTAGTTTGGATGCTTGTATTGCGGGAATCAAGCCCGCAATAATTCCAGAGAAGAATGCGAAAGATGCTGCGAAAATAAGCAAGAGTAAAGATATGTTAATTTTGATTATTTCTGTGCTAAAATAAATATTTATTAAAAAAGAAGAGAGAAAAGCAAGCGCTAATCCCAGAGCTATGCCGAAAATTCCTCCTGTTAAACCGAGAAGACCAGATTCTATTAAAAATATAAGAAGAATGTCGCTGTTTTTTGCTCCAACTGCTTTCATTGTTCCTATTTCTCTGGTTCTTTCTAGAACTGAAGTAAACATTGTATTTGCAATGCCTATCCCGCCTACGAGAATTGAAATTGCGGCTATTCCCGATACTATTAAATTTATGATGTTAAGGATTGTATTTACAACCCCTATTGCTTGTATAGGAGTTTCTACAGAAAAATCTTCTTCTCCAAGTTCTTGTTTTCTATCTTTTCTGAATTTTCTTTTTATTTCATCTGCAATGGACTCTATTTTATTTTTTTCTTTTACTAGAACAACTACAAAATCGAATTCTTCTTTGAAAGAAAAAATATCTTCCATATCTCTTTCCGGCATTAAAATTACCCTGTTGAATTGAAAAGAGCCGGTTTTTTTAAGTATGCCTGCTACCTCAAAATCTTTGCCTTGTATTTTTAATAATGAACCTGCCCTTATTTCTTTGCCGTAATTATTATCTGATTTAAAATTGCTTCCCAGCAAAATCTTTTTCCTTTCTCCAGCAGATACTAATTTGCCTTCTTCAATTTCAAGCTTAAATGTCTTGTATATAAAATCAACTTCTTCCTGCTTTTTGGGAAGACTTCCGATAAACTCAAAATTTGCTTTTTTGTTGTATTCTACTTTTGCTGCCCTGATAATGCGGGGAACAACTAAATTAATTCCTTTAATTTCTTTTATTAAATCTATATCATGATTTGTAAGTTTTTTTATAGATGAAGCACCTGGAGGACCAAATGAACTGCCAGAATTTTGTATTATTAAGCGATCAATTGAAAGTGAAGAGAACTGTCCTGTAATTGCTTCCTGTAATCCCTGACCAAGTGAAATCAAAGCAACCAGTGCTGATATTCCTATGACAATTCCAATTAAAGTGAGCCAAGAACGCGCACCTCTTTTAAGCAATTTAGTAAAAGCCAAAGAAAAATAATCCGAGAACATAATAATTATTGCAAAGAATTCATTTTTTTCTTTATCTTGTTTCTTTTTCTTATTACTCTTAGCAAAATGAAAGCTAGAATCACTAAAATAGCAATAGATGCGTAAATAGGAAATTTGTTTTTTTCTACAAGCCCTGCTTTTATGGCTTCTTCTGGATCATAAACGCGCAAGGACTCTTCAATTGTCTTTATATTTTTAGTATTGCTAAAATCAAGATATTCCAAAGTTACTAAAAATTTTGGAGATATTGAAGAATAAATAACGTCAAAAGTCGCTACTTCAAAATCATTTGCTCTTATGTCCCCTATGAAAACATTTTTTTCTGATAAAATATTAAAGCCGATTGGTATAACCTTAATTGAAACATAGCGGGCATCTGAAAAGCCCTTATTTATTATTTTTAAAGATAATTTGTCTTTTTCCATTATTATTGGTTTTTCAGTTTCAATATTTAAATCAAGAACAACTGTACCTTTAATTCTTAAGCCAATTGCTCCGGTTTTTGCTTTTGAAGAATCTTTATGGCTTAATGAAAATGGAATTAGATAATCTCCTGGTTCTGCTGTTGATGCTGCACGGATTCTAAATACGAAATCTTCTTTCTCTCCTTCTTCTATTTCTTCAAGAGTTAAATCTGAACTGCCGATAATGCTAAATGGCAGATTTTGCATCTGAAGGGAAAGAGAAACTTCACTCGCATCTTTGTCAAGATTGTTTTCTACAATAATTCTTAACTCAGTTTCCTCTCCAGGCAGTATATCCTGGACATTGACTGAGTGTATGGATAGGGCTGAAGCTTGTAGTGTAACAAAAAAAACAAGCAAAGATAGCAATAATTTTCTCATGAAATTACTATATTTAATTAATTTAAAAACATTTGCTTTTTGTTTAAACTTTTAAGGGGTTACGATAGAAGATTAAAATTTCTTTTTTGTGACTTTTTCGACTTTGCCGTCTTTCAGCCAGTATATAATCTTTGCGTGCTTCTTTGCTAAATTAGAATCATGAGTTACTATAATGATGGTTTTTCCTTGTTTGTTCAGTTTATCTAGAAAGCGCAGAACTTTTTCCCCTGTTTTTGTATCTAAATTTCCAGTAGGCTCGTCAGCAAGAATAACTTCAGGATTATTTGAAAGAGCTCGGGCAATTGCAACACGCTGCTGCTGCCCTCCTGAAAGCTGATTTGGGTAATGACCTGCCCTGTCTGTCAAATCTACTAAAGCTAGAAGCTCATCTGCTCTATCTTCACGCTCTTCTTTATTTATGTCCTGAAAAAGCATAGGGAGCATGATATTTTCTTTTGCTGTGAGATTTGGAATCAGGTTAAAACTCTGGAAAATAAAGCCAATCTTTTTCCCTCTTAATTGGGCTGTTTCTGACTCTTCTAAATATTCAATATTGTGTCCTCCAAGAAAAATATCTCCCTGAGTTGCTAAATCCAGGCTTCCAACAAGGTTCATTGCTGTTGATTTGCCCGAGCCTGATGGACCCATAATTGCTACAAAGTCGCCTTTTTCTATAGTTATTGAAATTCCATCTATTGCTTTTACAATGTTCTCACCCATTTCATAATACTTGCTTACATTCTTGATTTCAATTATGTTTTTCATGAAAATAAGGTAAGACACGCCTTTAATAAACTATCTCAAGTTATGCTTGTATTGGAACAATTAAGCACAACAATACTTATAATAATAAAATGACTTTTCATGGCATGACTGAGTATTATCGACTTAATCTAACCAGATCAGAAGATGGCTTGTATTACCTGAAGTTTAGGAAGTCTCAGGGAGAAAAAATATTCCGTTCATACGATGGAGTTATAAACTATCTTAAAACTGTGAATCCGGAAAAATTAGAGCTTAATCCAATTTTTATAGGATTTAGCACACGCCTAGAAATCAAGAAAAAGCTTGAAGCAATCATTAATGAACGCAAAAAAGCTGTTATTAATCGTCAGCAAAAAATAGAGAAGATTTAAGAGCTTTTCTGTTGGTAAAGATAAGGTTTTGTATAATGTTTTTCTGGGTGCAAAAGCCTCAATGCTTTCATTATTATGGGGGCTATTTTAGAGCGATGCTCCAGTGCGTGCGCAACATGGTGATGTGGAACTTCAAAGAGCTCTTGCATTTCTTGCTGGGAGAAACCTGCATCTTCTGCTTCATAAATCTGACTTGCGATGCGATATGTTAAACGCAGCTTGTTGTACGAGAACCAATTAATGGAATTAAGATGTTGTTCTCTTTTTTTCCCATATACTAAAAAAGGATAAGCGGAACGCCCTGAAAAATATGCAAGATCTTCGAGAACCATGGGGAGACGAGAAGCCTCTTGCATTCTGTTTATTTGCTCAGGAGTGAGATGTTTGCGAGGCTTATACTCAAGCTTTTTATATATTGATAAGCACCCTATTTTTTCAAGAAGTCTTTGTGCACTTGGCGCAGATATTCCTGCTTTTTTTCCTAGTTTTTCAAAAGAAAGTCTCTCTCCTTTTTGCTGAGCTTCATGATAAGCTTTAAATAATACTTTAATTCTTTCGGGAGAAGTATTGATTCCTTTATTATACTTATAATTTAAAATATACTCTACTGTTTTCTTTTCTGGCCAGCTGATGTTTTCTGAGTTGAGTTGTTTAAGAATATGTGTTTGAAAAAGTGAGAAAATCTTATTGCGATTTCTTGCAAGCTCTTTTGCTTCAGTGTGCTGCTCATAACTTTTACGGCTTTTCCTCCAAATGTGATGTAAACTTGCATCATTAATAAACTGACGAGCCCATTCGCGCGTAAAGCCAAAACTTGCTCCTATTTGTGTAAGTGATGCTCCTCTACGAATCATTTTATATAACTCGCGATGCTCTTTATCCTCGCGGTGTCTTGCTATGCGCATGTTTTCACGCGTTGGAGATAATTGTTCAGAGAGAAAATCTTGAAGGTGATAATTTCTTATAATTGTTCTAAGAGACATAGGGAGTCGGTTCAATTTATTTGCGGCTTGCTGTAACGTAAGACCTTCTGCATGCAATGCTTTTAAGGTTGAGATTGTTTGCATGCGTTTCTTGGGAAGAAGATTATATTTTTTTATTATAGAGTTTACATGAGTTGGATTCAAGCCGGAACATTGGGCAATCTCCTTGCGAAATGTTATTCCTCGTGCTATGACTTCATTAATAAGCTCCAGAGATGTTTTTGAACTTGTTTCAGCAGTTGTAAGAGCTATATTTTCCAGGTTTTCCATCCTTTTTCAGAAAAAAGGAAGTTTAAGAACATTTCGCTGATTGAGTTTGAAAAAGATTGTGTTTTTGTAAAACATAAGTTTTAAAAAGCACTTTTCCAAATAATAGATATGATAATTCCAGTAAGATGCTTCAGCTGCGGAAAGCCTATAGGACATTTATGGGAAGAATATAAGAAACGTGTTGATTCCGGCGAAGATGCTGGTAAAGTGCTCAATGAACTTGGATTAGAAAGATATTGCTGCAGAGCTGCTCTGTTAGGGCATGCTGACATGCTTCCAGATATTACTAGGTTTAAGAAAGCGTAAATTTATTTTTATGCCTGCATTTTTCGCAAATAATTGTCTTATGAGTCTTTGTTATCTTGATTCTTCCTTTAAGCTGTGAGAGGCAGTGCTTACAAAAAAGTTTTCTGTAAATACCTAGTTTAATTCTGTGCTTCATGGCAAGGCGTTTTATTTTTTTTACTTCATCTTGAGTAAAAGAAGGTAGATGGAAAAAATCGTGAATGACTTGCTGAGCTTGCGTCTTGGAAATAGTATTTTTCATATAATGAATTTTGCTTAAATAAAATTGATGTATCTAGGAGCAGTTGTACTTGAGTTATTGGAAAGAGGAATTCCTGACTCGTAATAATCAAACAGAACTTCGTTCACTTTGTCCTGAAGGCAGAGGGTTGCACACATTTTTCTCGGGTCAAACTTATCAGAACCAAGATGAGAGACAACCTCCCAGTACCTTGGGCTCTCCCAAATCTCCCTAAAACTTTTTTCAGTGTAACTTCCTATATGATACTTTGAATAATCCTTGCCGAAAAAAGAGCCACAGGGAGCAACTAAGCATGTTCCAGATATTTGCAACATCAAGGGAGTGCCAAAACATTTTGAATATTTTCTGTCTCTTCCAGTCATCATCTTTGACCATTTTGCTTGGACAGTATATTTTGGCTCTCTTGTAGAAAGCGCTTCTGCTGCTTTAAGCAGATCCTTGGCGAGAAGAGAATGATACCATGAATAATCAACTCCGAGACTTCCATACTCATCATCTGAGCAGTGCTTTATTACAGTATAGTCAACTCCTAATTCTTTTCCGAGCAGGGCAAGAGGAATAACTTGGTCTGCATATTCTGGAAGAAGAACCATTTGTAAGCCGATTGTTGTTTGTAGATTTTTTTCTCTCTTGATTCTCACGCATTCTTTTATATTTTCTATAACCTTATCCCACTGCAAATCTTTTACGCCCATTACTTGTTTGTAGGCTTCTTTCTCTCCTGCTGAAAAATTGAATCTTAGATATGTTAAGGCAGGCATTATTTCTTCTAATCTGTCGTGTTTAAGCTTTAGTCCATTTGTTCCGTTAGCCATATCTATTCCTTTTTCGTATTTGCCGTACAAGATAAAATCATAAAAATAAGGATTCTCTGTGCTTTCTCCGTCGCTGATTAAGCTTACTGCCTTTACTCCTGCTCCAGGCTTATGACCTATAGATGCCATGTCATCAAGCAGACCCTTGTAAACAGGCCATTTTACTGGAGATTCTTCGTTATATTGTAAATTTGCATAACAATAAGTGCATGAAAAACTGCACTTCTGCGTCAGAGCCATGTCCATTGTGATTGGCGCAACCATTAATTCTTTTCTCGGTGGCCAGACTCCTTCTTTCCATGCCTGGCGCAACAATTCTACTCTTTCTCTGTGCTCTGGCCTAGAGATTCTTGTTGAGTCAAGATTAATACTCATGTTTGCTACAGGGTCAACTGTTTTGTCTATAATTGATTCTATGCTTTTTATTTGCTCGCGAATTTTCTCTTCGTTGGCAGTTGTGCTAATTCTCTGATTTCTCGTTATTGGAGGAATTATTATGCTTCCTTTTTTATTACCACTTTGGGCTGCGATAACTGTTGAATCCATTTTTATATTTCCTTTCTTATTATCTTTATAAATGTTCTTAGTATATAATTATTGTGCTGTAATAGGAAAAATATTAAATACTCTATTTGTGCGATAAATAAAGACTTTTAGACCAAAATGAAGAAGATAGAAAATATAATAAAAGCAAGCGGCTTGAGCTCTGATTATCTTATAGCTTTGGGCAGTGTTGAGCATTATTTAAAGAGAGTTGAACAGATGCATAAAGAAAACCTTCCAAGCAGATGGATGCATCTGGCTGAAAGAACACTTCAGCAAAGGCCAATTAAAAGATATGAAGGATATTTTAATTCTGAAGAATCCGAAGACAATGTTGTAAATGACGAAAACAGGGAAAATGTAAATACTGTAAACGGACTTGTTTACAAGATAAACTTGCTTTGGGAAGATTCAGATGCAGCACAAAAAATGAGAAAGCCAGGCAGTTCTGAATGTGAAAAAATGGCTGAATATTATCTTATGATAAAGAAAATTGTATTGTACGGAAAAAATAATTGATTTTTGCTATTTAACATGATTTTTTATATAATCAATAATATCTGCTGTGCTGATCTTCAAAGAATCGCTTAGGACACAAGGTGCATAAGCCATTTTTATGCCAAGTGATTTTACAATTTCCTTTGATTTTATAAAATCATGAGCTGTTTCATTTTTATAATCACTGCCTTTTATATAAAAGTGCGGATAAACTAAATGAAAAATATTTAACAAGCCGTCGTCTCTAATAACAAAATCAACTGGTTTAAGCCTGCCCACCATAAAAGCTCTTACTTCATAGGAAAAAATCGGTCCGCCTCTTTGAGACTTTTTCCTTGTGCTGAGAGAATCGTCTGCAACGCCTACTACGAGCACGTCACACATTTTTTTTGCTGCTTCAAGATAAGCTACATGCCCTATATGGAGCAAGTCAAAGCTGCCTGTGCAAAGTCCAACTATCTTTCCTTCTTTTCTTAATTCCCTGGTTTTAGCTTTTATTTCCTCTTCTGACAAAATTCCAGTTGTTTCGTAATTTTCAGTATTAATTTCTATCATTGCAGTTAGTAATTGGTTTCTATTTTCTGCTTATTGGGGAAATATAGCGCATCCACTTACTGAACTCTGCGTCTGGCAGAAATGGAGCGCAGTCCTCAATATATGGTCTATTTGATGCAAGCTTGGGAATCATTTCGTGCTCGTGGTTTATATCAACTTCACATAAAATAGGCCCTCGGCATCTCAAGGTCTCTTTAACAACACAATCAAGTTCTCTGTGACTGCCCACATATAAAGTAGGAATGCGATAAGCTTCTGTAACATTCCTTAGATTTGGTATACCAAGTCCACTCTTGTCGTCGACACCAACATATTTTCCACTTACTCTGGTGCGCAAGGTTTGTTTAATTATTCCATGACCATGATTGTTCATTAAAAATATTTTTACCTGCTGTTTATAATGAGAGATTGTTGCAAGCTCTTGGATGTTCATCTGCATTCCTCCATCCCCGGTGATACAGATAATTGGTTTAGTTGTAGCAAATGCTGCACCCATTGCAGCTGGAACAGCATAGCCCATTGGAGAATGGTTGAATGATGTAAATAACTTCTGCTCATCTTTCAGCTTGAGCCCCTGCATTGTCCAGATTAAATTCCCTCCGCAGTCAGGTATAATAAATTCGTTTCCTTTTGTATTCCTACTTAAAGCGTCCATAAAAACATAAGGGTCAACCTGCTTTTTTCTCTTATAATAATCAGGAGGACATATAGGAAATTCTTTCTTTAAATCTCTTATATAATTTTTCCATTCCGATATGTCTTGACTTACAAAACTTTCAAGTCTTCTGAAAGAACGAGAAAAAAAGTCGCGTACGTCTGCTAATATTGGAATATCAACATGCATGCCGACTTTTTCATATTTTTGAAGCTCTGATTTGTCTATATCCAAAACAATTTTCTTGGCTCCGCGCGCAAATGTACTTGGTTTAGGACCTACCTCATGAGTATCTAATCTTGTTCCAAGGGCGAGAATTAAATCTGAGTTTTGCACTGCAAAATTTCCTGCCCTATGAGAAGTAATTCCAAATGGAGAAATCATTAAATTATGGTTGTATGGTATAAAGTCCATAGCTCCCCATGTTGGAGCAATTGGAAAGCCGAGCTTTTCAACAAAACTTTTAGCTTCTTTGACTGCTTCTGCTAATTTAACGCCTGCACCGATGATTACTACTGGTCTTTTTGCTCTTTCAAGAAGAGAAAATGTTTGATCTATTATGGAATCCAGAGAACGCGTGTCTTTTCTTTTTGGCTCCGGATTATAAGGTCTTAATGATTTAGGATCTATCTGCGCTTGTTGCACATTGTCGCAAATATCTAAAAAAACAGGTCCTGGCCTTCCTTCTTTAGCGACATATGCTGCTTTTTCAAGTTTGTACCTAAGGTCTTCTGCTTTGTCCACTAAATCCGCATATTTTGTGACACTTCTGTATATATCAACAACTCCTGTTTCTTGGAAGCCGACTTGTCTGCAGCCTGTATCTCCTTTCATTTGGTCTTTTGCAACCTGCCCCGTGATATTTAAAACTGGAATAGAATCGTAATATGAGCAACATGTTCCTGTCAGAAGATTTGTTGCTCCTGGGCCAGAAGTTGTTATCATGACTCCCAAATTATCTGATACTCTGGAATATGCCTCTGCCGCCATTGCACCTGCTTGCTCATGCTGAACAGGAACAATTGTGATGTCATTCCTATTAGAAATTGAATCTAATGTATGCACAATACAGCCTCCTGTTACACAAAAGACGTGCTTAACATTCTGCTTTGCGATGAACTCAGCTATATAATCAGATGCTTTCATAAATTTTTTAAAAGCGTTTAGTTTATAAATTTAATTATGCTGTTGGCATATAATCTTTCTGCAGTGCACTTTTCATTCTTTCGGTTTAGAAGCAAAAATTAATTATTTAAATTTAATTGTTTTCTTTGGATTTATGGAGAGAATATATAAACTTTAGCAGTATATAATGCTATCAAAATCTTTATAAGGAGAATATTTATCATAAACACATGATAGTAAAAGATATTCCTATTTACGGCAGGCATTCTATCTTTGAATATATTCTTGAAAAAAGAGATTCTTCTATGAAGATTGAGCAGAAAAAGGAGCATACTCTAAAAATAAAGAGAAAAAATCTCTCTTTAGATGATTATGCTAGATTATATTACAATGAAAATCTTATTGAGGTGAATGGACAGAAATATCCATTGATTTTAATTAATGAGTTTAATGACTTGGAAAAGCAGAAAATATTAGTGGAGGATAGACCATATGAAGTGCCGCAAAGATTCAAGAAATTTGTTGATTCTGCATTAAGGGAAAAACTCATGCCGGGAATGTATAACAGTATACCGGTTGTAAGAATTGGTAAAATAAAAACAGAAGGAGAGACAATTAGGTTAAACATACAAAAATCAGATTATTTTAGTTTTATAGGCACAAATTTGTCGCAGGATGATTATCTTTCGCAATTTGATGAAAGTTTTGAAGATGGGCAGACTTTACGTGAGCATGAAATTGAAAATGGCAAGGCAGTAGAATTGCATAAATCCAATCTCGCAAATGTCTTCGGTATGATGTTTTCTGTATTAAATGAAAAAGAAAAATTTTTTATATTGGATATAAGAAATAGAAACCTGATTGTAAATCCTGGTACATGCGGGCTGTTGGGGGGAACACCAAGATGGGACGATTTATCCAGAATTGGAGCTGCGCATTTCTCCAGATATTTGGGAGAGCATTACGAAGAGGAAATGAAAGAAGAGCTCTGCTTGAATAAAAATGAAATCAAATTTAAGAAAAGTTATTGGTTAAACGAATTAACTAGGGCCCCACTCCTACTTGCTTGCTTGACAACAGATGTTTCGATGGAAGAGATTGCAAAAAGATGTGAAAAGAGCGAGATGGCAAAGAAAGAGCATGGAAGCTTGCTTATGGTGCCTGCAACAGCTGAAACTATATATTCTCTTGCCAAAGATTCTAAGGGTTATAAATTAAACCATAGTTGCATTCCGGGACTTTATCTGGCTTTAAAGAATTAGAAGACTTTAAATAAGGCGACATTAACTAAATTATCATGATAACTGGGAATTCTTCATCATACGATTCTGATAATATTTTATCAGCCGAAGAGCTTGCGGGAAAATTGGAGAAACTAAGTACAGAAGGGAAAAAAATAGGGCTGTGCTCCGGGGGATTTGACCTGTTTCATCCAGGGCATATAACTTACTTAAACTCTGCAAAAAAATTTTGTGATGTTCTTGTCGTTGCTGTTGCCAGAGATGAATTTTTAAAAAGGAAAGAAAACGGCAGACCTATCTTTTCAGAGCGACTAAGGGCTTATATGGTTTCACAACTAAAAGCAGTTGATTTTGTAATTATCGACGATGGTTCTGTAAACACTTACTATATTATAAAGCCAGATGTTTATATAAAGGGAAAAGACTATGCTGACGAGAAAAGCGTAGGAATGATAGAATCAAAGGCTGTTCTTGAATCTCTCGGAGCAAAGATAGAATATACGATAGATGAGAAATTTTCTTCAACTGATATAATCAAGAAAATAAAAAATATTGATTAAATCAGATTTGTGATCTATAAAAAACATGGCGATTAAATTACAACAATATTTTTAAATTAACTTAGAAAAAAAATACTATGATAAAATTTGCTGCTGCTGGTTCACTAGACTATCTTGAAAAGGGAGTTAAATATTTGGAAGAACATGCTGCTGAAGTTCTTGGATTTAAGGCTAATATTGATGTATTGACTGGTCTTGAGAAAACTATGGAAAGCTTTAGGAGAATAAAACCACAAACTTATGAACAATGAAATAATATTTATTGAGGCAGGTCCTGCTGATAGTTTTGGCAAAATAGCTTGGGCTCTTAAAAAAAGAGGATGGAAAACTTGTCTTATAAGCATTACAGAAGATAAAGTTAATAATTTTCTTAATGAAGCTTATGATGAAATAATCACTACTGATTTTAAATTCTTCAGAATTAGCTTGTCAACCATTCCAAATATTGCTTTGTATTCACTTAGAAAATTTAAGAGAATTCTAAATTTTATATCAAGAGTTAGGAAAAAAAATCCCTACATGATAATCTGCAGGGCTACACCAAACTGGATTTGCTTTTTAGCAATGAAATATTTTAGAAAATATCCTTTTTCTTATTTCCCATATGATATAAGATCTTTTTGTTATTTGGACAGAAATGAAGCAATCTGTTCAGGCGTGCCATCTTTTGAACTATATGCTGAGAGATATTGCTTTGAAAATGCAGATGGCATTATACATAAGGGAGATAAAGAAGAGCTTAAATTAATACCTGAAGAGGTTCTTGGAAAAGGAATAAAAATAACTGCCCCTGAAATTCAATTTCTTCCGTATTGCTTGAAAGAGTTTATGGCTCCAATCAACAGCAATAAATTGTCAAAAATAGACAAAGAAATTCATGTTGTACATGTTGGGCATATCGCAGGAATTCCACAATGGATTGAGCCGCTGAAGAAAATTGTATCACAGAATATTCACATCCATATATATATTAAAACAGTTGGCTTAACAAAGGAAGAATCTTACAATAAAAATCTTTTAAATTTATTTGGAGGGCTCCTTAAAAATAAATATTTTCATCTTCATGGCCAGATTCAGCAAAAAGAACTTGCTAAAGAAATTTCAAAATACGACTATGGCCTTTGGTATGGCTCCGAAAATATTTTTAAGAAAAGCATTACGCTTACTACAGGAAATAAAATCTCCTCTTATCTTGAGGCAGGCCTGCCTATAATATATTTTAACAACTATTACTTTGTTGACAAGTTGCTTTCTAAATATAAAGTTGGAATTAAAATTGAAAGCTATGACAACCTTAAAGAAAAGTTAAAAAAAGTAAGAAAAGTTGAAATCAAAAAAAATATAGAAAAAGCCAGAAAAGATTTTGAAATGCATAAGCAAATCAGCAGACTTGAAGAATTTTTTAGTAGAGTAATTTCTTATAAAAAATCTAAACTAAAAATGTGAGGACAGCATCGGTGATTCACTTCTTGTAGGAAGCTAACGAACCGACGTAACCAGCTTGACTTCTGTGTTCGGAATGGGAACAGGTATTTCCTGATTACTATGGCCGTCTTCATAAAATTAATTGCTTGATGGTTTATAAAGGTTTAGATGGCTAGCCTAAGACCTTTGATTTCGCTTATAATTTGCACAAAGCTGACCTCAAAGTTTAAAACTATCTAGAACTAGAGAATTTTAAGCAGGGGTAGCGAAGTGGTCAAACGCAAGAGCCTCAAGAGCTCTTCCCTTAGTGGGTTCAGAGGTTCGAATCCTCTCTCCTGCATTTTTATTAATTAACTTAATCTGAAGAGAGAAGAAGACTGACTTTATTATTTTCAAGCGATATTTCTTTTTCTGAATCTGATTTGACCATAAAAACTATTTCTTCAGAATCTAAGGAAACTTTGACATTTTCTGCAGTCATAATCTTTCTTGTTCCAATTGAAATTCCTTCCAAATTGAAAGTACTTTCTATATTACTATTAACTATTATATTCAAACTAGCATTTATTACGTCTTTTAGTCCCTGATTATCAATTTCAATTTTAAAGTCAAGATATCTTCCTGTTTTGCTTGCACTAACATCATAAATTGCCAAATCAGGTAGAGAATCTGTTTTATATAATTCATTTATTTCATCTATTATATACTTCTCAAATTGCTGGTCGCATTTTGTTATAGGATACATTATGCTATTTTCATTTGAATTGTGGTCAAATCCTAGAGCATGAAGTATTTCATGAAGCGCGATTTTTGGTTCAGGACATTTTTCTGTTCTAAAGAGAGATACTTTTCCTGAAAAAATTACGTAATATAAACTTGTGTTTATTATTTCAGTAGGTCCGCCTTCTCCGGCTACGAAATGATTTTTCTGTTCTAGAGACGGCTCTATTTCAGAACAAACAAAACTAATCTGAGTATTATTTTCTGATTCATAAAATCTAAGCAGAGTTTGTGATGAAATTAAAGAAAGGGCTTCCAAAATATCATTCTGCTTCTTCAAGTCGCATTTAACATCAATAGAATATCTTATTTCCCTGTCTACATACCTCATTCTAGGATAGAACTGAACATTGTTTGATATGTTGTATTGATAAGTTTCATTTTTTATATTTGGCTTTATCAATTCATATTCTTGTGTTTCTCCGACAGGTAAATTTATCCAGAACAAATAAGCTCCAAAAAAAATAGATACTGAGAGAATAATCAAAACAATGTAGTCAAGTGCTTCCATATTTTTTATAGGGCATAGTAATTTATAAATGTAATCAGCGTAAATAAATTATGAAGTTTAAATTTTTAGAGCATACTGCAGATATAAAATTTCAGGCGTACGGAAAAACTCTCCAAGATATATTTGAAAATTCTGTTCTTGCATTAATCAGTTATATGGCTGGAGAGAAAAAAGTAGATAGCTCTAGAGGCAAAGTAATTGAAGTTAAAGGCATTGATATGGGATCTCTTCTTTACAACTTTCTAGATGAAATTATATATCTTGTTGATGCTGAAGATTTTATTACTGCAAAAGTTAAAGTAACATTAAGGGGAAACAACTTAAAAGCTGAGCTCTATGGAGACAAAGCCTCAAAATATGAAATAAACCAGGTAAAAGCAGCTACTTATTCTGAAATGGAGATAAAAAAAACAAAAGATGGTTGGGAAGCCAAAGTTGTATTGGATGTTTAATCTATAAAATTTTATCTAATTCTATGTAAGTTTTAGAAGCTTGCCCTTTTTTTTGAAAATTTCTGAAAAAAATATTTCTAATATAGTTTTTATGGCACTTGCCGGAAGTATAAGCGTAAAACAAGCGCTCTCCCAATCCATAACCTTGATAGTAAATAAGAAAATCAGTGTTGTCAAAGATTTTTTTATCTACGCCATTTGGAGAATTTCCATGCAGAAAGTAAGGATTTCCTCTTTCCCTAACTATCAGTTTTGAGCAAAAGAAAGCAAGCATTTCATCAAGAATTTTTATTGCAATATTATCTTGTCTACTTTTATTGCAATATGTAAAACGTGCATTAACTCTATGCAAAAAATGAGCAGCCTCCTCACTGTGAGTAATTGGATGATCACGGCCTATAAAAATAATTTCCGGACGCGTAAGAAACCAGCTGTTTCTTGTGTGCTGGCGCTCCTCCATTTCCCCACGATGCTTTTCCGCAAGATAAAGAGAATCAAAGTATAATTTATTCCCAGTCCAGTATACTTCAGGATAATATGGAACATTTAAATTAAGCTCCTCTGCAATTGTCTCAATAGCTTCATAAACTGTTTCTTCTACTTTTCTCTGCCTCTCGTAAAATCTCATTTACATCTATAAAAAATTTAAGAATTTTTAACACTTGCGCAAGCATAGCATTGAAAAAAAGTAGTAAATTTATGCGTCGCAATTATGCCAATGTTTCTCGTGCTGATACATATCTTGGTGTTCGTGGCATCCGTAACTAATATCGTTTAGAGCAGAACTCATTGTTTGAACTGGATAATCTTTATTTCTAATTGCTTCAGCTAAGATATTTCTTTCTAAGTTATTGCAATTTCTTTTGTCCCCATTATTTTCTTCTGTCATGGGATTCTATCCCAATTTGGCTTTTTAAGCTTTTCTATCTAGCAATTATTTAGTAGTAACAAATCAGAAAGATTTAAAAGGGAATTTTGTTTATGAAAAGAATGATGATGTGCAATGTAACTGATGACTTGAATACATTTGTTGAAAAAATAGCTCTTGCTGCCCATTTGCCTCGTGTAAAACGCGGGACATTGAATGTAATTACCATACATGGTGATGCGAAAAAATTAAGTTCGCAATCGCTGGAAAATCGCCATCATTTTTTCTCTTCGTTTGTATCTGAAATTAGTGAAAAGGATAATAAGTATCAAAGAGAATGGAAATATCGCAATTATGGCATTCATGATGAAATATTTGACAGAGATAGTATTGTGAAATCAAATCTTTTATATATACAAGATAGAGTGAAAAGTGTATATCCGCAGCTTAACAGCTATTTTGAAGATGAAAAACTTGTTGTTGATTCTGTGTTTAATCGTTTGAGAGATGTACTTGCATAAGTTTATTAATTTTCTTTGTTTTCATATTTAATGGGTTTGCAGATAGGAGACATTGTTCCAAGAAAAGAAATTAGTTTTGAGAACATGAAAGGAAAAGTAATAGCTGTTGATGCTTTTAATGCAATATATCAGTTTTTTAGTTCAATAAGACAGCCTGATGGAACTCCCTTGATGGATTCAAAAAAAAGAATAACCTCGCATCTTTCTGGACTTTTTTATAGGAATATTGCTTTAATGACTGAAGGAATTAAACTTGTATATGTTTTTGACGGAGAGCATCATTCTTTGAAGAATAGAACGCATGAAATAAGGCAAGAAGCCAAGAGTATTGCGCAGGAAAAATTTAGGACAGCTTTGGAAGAAGAAGATGTTGAGAGAATGAGAAGATATTCTGTTGGTTTTTCCAAGCTAGATGACGAAAAAATTAAGGAGAGCAAGGAGCTTCTGTCTGCTATGGGAATTGCAGTTTTACAGGCGCCTGGAGAAGGGGAGATGCAATGCGCAGAATTAGTTAGGACTGGAGAAGCATGGGCTGTTGCGAGCCAGGATTATGATGCTTTGGCAGTTGGAGGAAAGAGATTGATTCAAAATTTAACTTTATCAAGAAGAAGAAAAACTCCTTCTGGTTTTGTTTATATTGCTCCAGAAATAATTGAATATGAAAAAGTACTGAATGAACTTGGAATTGATGGTGACCAGTTGATTTGCCTGGCTATTTTAGTAGGTACTGATTTTAATCCTGGCGGAGTTAAAGGAATAGGTCCGAAGAAAGCTCTTGCTATTGTAAGGCAGAAAAAGTATCCTGTTGCAATATTTAAAGAAGTTGAAGAAAGACTAGATTTTAACTGGCAGGATGTTTTTGAAATTTTTAAGAAACCGAATGTTAATAAGGAGCAAGTTATTTTTCCTAAAATAAATGAAAATAAAATTAAAGATATTTTAGTCAACGAGCATGATTTCTCTCTGGAAAGAATTGAAAAACAATTTGAAAAAATGAAAGAAGTAAAAAAAGAGGGTTCTCAACAGAAATTATTTTAAAGATTTTTCATTTTTTCTTTTGCCATTTCTGCTTCTAAATGAAGAATTTCCCTGTCTTCTTTTTCTTTTTCTTTTGCAGCTATTTCCTTATATTTTTTAATGTAGCTTTTCATAGTTTTTCCCAGTAAAGAAAACAAGCATAAGATAATCAATGAAATAATTAAACTTATCCACAATATAGATGGTTTTTTTATTATTAACACTAAAATATCCACTGTTTTTTTAATCACGCCTGTAATCCCTATTAATGAGACAATCACAAAGGATGAAGCAAGAGAAAGCAATTTGTTGTTAAAGAAAGCAGTTGTTGGGGGATAGATAAATGCAAATAGAATTATCCAAGTTATTATTGCAAATGTAAATGCCCATGAAAGAGAGTAATTAATGCCTAAAATTATTTTGAATAAGGGGTCTAATAATGTGAATATAGAATCTAAGAATCCTATTATAGGACTTAGATATTTATTTTTCTGCAATATTTTTCCCCATTCCTGTTTTAAGTATTTGTTTTTTATTTCTTCAACATCAGTTATTTTATCTGGAGAAATGCCTGTTTTTTCCTGAAGTGCTTCTGCTGGATTGGGAATTTCTATAGCTCTGGCTTGAGAAATTGCAATGATAAAGGAGAATAATATTAAAATTATAAGTATATGCCTGATTTTTTTCATCACTATATAAGAAATGAATGATTTAAAAATATTTACTTGCCCTTAATTTTAGGAGCTCCAAGGACCATAATTTCCGCCTAATTCATTTTGTCTTTTAACTAGGCGATTGTATTTTACTATAAGTGTTTTTGCAATTGCTTCATTTGAAGCATTTCTTATCTTCTCATTTAATTGATCTAACTGAGTTGTTATTTCTGCAAGTGACTCTGCTTTCGCAGTCTCACGCGCGTTTTTAATCTGCTGTATGAGAAGAAAAACATATATTTTTTTCTCCAAAAATAGCATAATTAGTGCTAGAATACCAGCAATCAATGAGAACCATTGACCAAATGCACCTATTGAATCAGAAGCAGTTATATATTTCAGGATAAGTGCTACGATGAATAAAATCCATAATAATTTAGCCGGTAGATGATGCTGTTTTTCATGGAGACCTTTTGATATTACTGCAATAATTATAAAAGGAATAATTATTGTAATAGCTATACCCAAAGCATTATATGAAACCAATATGGTATTAATTTCCTCTACTTTAAGATATAATGTAGCTAAAATAGCTATTACGATCGAAATTAATCCAGAGAGCCAACTTTTTTCTTCAAGAAAAGGTATTTTATCCGATATAGCATAAATTATTAAAGCAATTAGAAAGAATAGAAGAAACTTAGTTAGCGTATCTTTTTCAATACTGTCACCTAAACTTTCTTTTACGCTAGAAGCAACACTTTTAATAGCATCCCCAGGTGATTTTAAATGACTTTGTGCGCTTACTAATGAAAGCGAGATTAGTAATATAAAGAATATAGAAGAAAATAAAATTAAATGTTGTAAACTCTTTTTCATATTTTATCTAAACTATCCACTTATTTAAATCTTTCTCTGTTATTTTGAAGAATCTTTGGAAAAGGTTTATAAAGGTAAAGTAATAATAATATATGATGAAAATCACGATTAAGAAAATATTTCTGGGCTTTTTCTTTTTAGCATCATTTTTATTTTTGATGAATTTTGCATCAGCTGCTTCTCTTGAAGAGGGATTTGCTAAATTTCTTAATTTTTTAGTTGGAGATTATAATACATCTAGTACAGAAATGTTTTTTGTTAAATTTCTTGTTTTTATCCTGCTTCTTACTATAATAAATGCAGTAATAAAAACAGTTCCTTTTTTTGAAGATAGAAACGCGGTTTCTGTTATAGTTGCGTTGGCAATATCACTTTTAGGAGTAAGATACTTAACTAGTGAAGCGTTAATTAATTTTATCTGGCTTCCTTATGGAGTTTTAGGAATTACTATATCTTCTGTTTTGCCTTTCATTATAATTTTCTTTTTGCTACAAACCTGGGATTATCCATTAATTAGAAAAGTAGTTTGGACTTCTTTTCTTGTAATATATGGTGCTATAGCTTATTTAAGATGGGATGATTTGCAGATTTCATCTCTTACCACTCTTCATTATGAATGGTATGCCAATTATGGATGGATTTATGTAGCTATTGCATTAATTTCATTTCTATTAATAATCTTTGATAAGCAAGTGCATGCCTCATTTTTAGCAAGAAGGCTTGGAAAGCATTCAGATAGAAAAAAAATAGTTGAAGCTGCAGAAGTTAATGCAGAAATTGAAGAAAAGAGAAAAACTTTAGCAAAAACTTCTGATAAAACTGTTAGAAAAGCAATTCTTGATGAAATTAATGAATTGAAAGAAAAGGTCAAAGATATATTGAAATCTTGATTCTTGTTGAATAATTAAACTCTTCTATAACCAACTATGTTTTTGCCTTGATAAATTGGAACTTCTGATGGCTGTTTTTGCTTGCTGCCTTTTACAATAAGAAAAATACCGATTATAACAAGAACTAAACCAACAACAAGAAGGGCTGTTGAAGAAAGGGCTTTAGGCAGTGTCAGAGAAAGTGCTTTTTGTGCTCCTCCACTAGACAATATGAAGCTAACTATTCCAAGAACTGCCAAGACATAACCAATTATTTTGTTTACCATTATTCTTTTTAATTCTTATTATATGAATGCATTGTATTTAAACTTTTCTTGAGTGAAAGATTAATATAGGCGCCTGTTTTTTATCTGAGATGAAAGGCTATGATATTATTGGAAATATAGCGATACTTAAATTTGAAAGGGGAGCGAGCAAGAAAGAGAAAGTTAGGATGGCTTGTGAGCTGATGAAAAAAAACAAGAGCGTGAGCACAGCTCTTGAAAAGACTGGAAAAATTAAAGGAAGATTGAGAAAATTAAAGACAAAATATATTTGCGGAATAAATACTAAAGAGGTTCTTTATAAGGAAAATGGATGTGTGTTTCGTTTTAATGTAGATAGTTGTTATTTTTCTCCACGGCTTGCTTCTGAAAGATTAGAGATGGCTAAGATGATTAAGAAAAATGAGAAAGTACTTGTTATGTTTGGAGGTGTTGCGCCTTATGCGATTATTATTGCAAAGGTTGCAAGACCAAAGAGAATTGTTTCTGTTGAGATTTCAAGAGAATGCAATAAATATGCTGTTGAAAATATTAGAAGAAATAAAGTTAATGTGGATGCTGTTCAGGGAAATGTAAGAAAAGTTTTATCAAAAATGAAAGAAAAATTTGATAGAGTAGTTATGGCGCGCCCAAATCTTGAAGATAATTTTTTAGATGCTGCATTTAAAATAATAAGGGGAAATGGGATTTTACATTATTATGGATTTTATGATGAGAGAGATGCGGAGAAATTAAAGCAGTTAATTGATGAAGAAGCGAAGAAAGCTAGAAGAAAGATAAAGATATTGAAGATAAAAAAAGCAGGGGATATTGGTGTGCTAAAATGGAGATATAGGGCAGATATTAAAGTTTTTTAAGATTTAATTTATGATAGTATTATATGTTAGCCAAATGCTTTAATGAGCGAAAACAAGAAGTTGTGGAAATTCTTAGAGAAGATAGTAGCAGGGCTAGAATCGTTGCAAGAAACACACTAGAGCAGGCAAAAGAGAAGCTAAATCTTCTTAAGTAACATTTATAAGAAAGAATAATTTTATACTTTTATGTCTAAAGAAAAAGTGAATGTCACTCCTTGGGAAGTTTCTGGGGAAGTAAACTATACGAAACTTGTCAAAGAATTTGGAACATCATTAATAACCGAAAAAATTTATTCTGATCTTGGCAACAATATACCTCCCCTAATAAAAAGACATATCTATTTTTCACATCGGGATCTTGATATATGGATAGATGCTTGGAAAAAAAAGAAGAAAATATCTATCGTAACTGGCAGAGGTCCATCCGAAAAAATGCATCTGGGGCATTTGGTACCATTTTTAGCTGCAAAAACTCTGCAGGATAAATTTGGTTGTAAAGTTTACATTCCAATATCTGATGATGAAAAGTTCTTCGTAAAAGAAAATCTAACATATAAAGATGTGATAAGATATGCTAATGAAAACATCTTAGACATTATTGCTTTGGGCTTTGATCCTGAAAAAACTTTCATAGTTCAAGATTTCAAGTATACTCCAATGTATATCTTCGCTGCTAGAGTTGCTAAAAGAATTAGTTACTCTACTGCTAAAGCTATTTTTGGACTTGAACCTTCTCAAAATATTGGGTGGACTTTTTATCCAGCTATGCAAGCGGCACATATATTACTCCCGCAATTTCTTGAAGGCCCCCACAACACTCTTGTGCCTGTGGGAATTGATCAGGATCCATTTATAAGATTGACAAGAGATATTGCAGTTCATAAAGATTTCAGATTTGTAAAGCCGTCAGCTATTCACGCAAAATTCATTCCGTCTTTACATGGCTCTGCCAAAATGTCATCTTCTGAGAACGGTGTGATATTTCTTACTGATAATCCTAAAGAAGTTGAATCAAAAATTAAGAAATACGCATTTTCTGGGGGAAGAGATACTTTGGAAGAACACAGAAAACTGGGAGGTAATCCTGATATAGATGTTTCTTTTCAGTATTTAAACATATTTTTTGAACCTGACGATAAAGAACTTGACCTAATATATCAAGAATATAAATCTGGTAAAATGCTTACTTCTGAATTGAAGAATATTGTCATAAAAAAGATTAATTTGTTTTTAATAGAACATCAGAGAAAACGTGAGGAAGCAAAAAAGATGATTGATAAATTTATTTATAAGGTTGATAAAGTTTAAAAGCCGTAAGAGAGGAAAGAGAAGTTATTACCCTGCTTTTTGTAGGGCTATTGATCTTAAAATTTGAGATAGTGTTCCTATGTGTGGCTCTCCAGAAAGCCCGAATCCCGTGCTCACAATTACTTTCTTACCTTTTCTTAAATCTTTAGCAAAGCTTTTTCCAACTTGAATAACTTAATAGTCGCGATAATCTCTTTTGCTTTAGATATATTAGCTACTATTAACTTAACAATACAGTATAATTAAGGATTTATAAGAGTATTTTATCATGCTTGTTTCTCATGCCTTCGAAGATCGTGCTTGTTAGATTTTTATTAAATGGACATTCTTGATTAATTCTGAGAATTAGTTTTTTTCTTTCAACTTTGCAGGTTAATGCACATATATAATAGCTTTCTCCTTCATCTTCAACTTGGGCAGAGATTAGGTAGCCTATGACTTGCCCAGATGAAAATTCATCAATAAGCGGGGCAATGTGATCATAGCTGAATCTGTCCCTGAATTCTTCTATCTGCATTTTGTCTGAAGGAAAATAATTTGAATGAGCTAGATAAAGTTCTTCTATTAATTTTCTTGCGCGAGATAAATTTTCTGATACTGGCATAAAATTTTATATTTTTATTTCTGCCTTGATTGATGAGGGTGATTCTCCGCCGTGCCATGTAAATTTCGGTCTTATTCTAATGGAATATATTCTTTCTGAGTTATCATCAAGAACTATTGCAGAGCCTTTTTCAGAAGGCAAATTGTCCATTTGCTCCCTAATGTTCTCTAAAAGATAAGTCTGCATTATTTCATTTAGAGCATCTATATCTTGTTTTGCTGTTATTCTGTGAGAGATTACTATATCTGATTGCGTCATTACATCTCTATGTATTTGTCCTGGCTGTTGAGTTGCAAGAACTAAAGAAATTCCTGGCTGTCTGCCTTCTCTTAAAAGTTGTATAAGTGCATCTGTTGCAGGAGTTTTTCCTTCTTTTGGTAAGAATTCGTGAGCTTCGTCTATAAAAATCCAAATTAAGGGACTTTGATTTGTTGTTTTATAAGCAAGATAGTCTTGTCCGTGATAGATTGAATCAAGTTCTTCTTTTCTTCTGGAATCTATTCTTTCCATGAATATTTTTCTGCATATCAGACTTATAACAAGAGCACGTATGTTAAATGCCCCAATTGAACTATAAATTGATACATCTAAGATAGTTGTAGATCCTGGGTTTATCAAATCTGATATTTTAGTGCCTTCTCTTGATCTTGCAAATATTCCCCATGTATCAGCGGCCATAAAAAGAGCTGAGACAATTTCTTTTTTTTCATTTGAAGCAATTGAATCATTTTCAATTGCTTTTATTATTTCTAGTATATTAAAATGCTGGTTTTTTTCCTGAAGTGAGTTTATTATTCTCTCTATAAGCACCCCTTCCAGACTTGTTATTGAAAGATTAAAAATTGTTATCCAATCTTCTGCTTTAAGTTCAGAAGATAGAAGTGCAAAAGTGCTGTCATATGAAATATTTTTCTTTGAATATTCTTCAGCTTTTCCAAATGGCACAAAAACTTTTACTGGAAGCTCTTTTGCCTCCAAACCCCATTCACTAAGAAGAGCATTGTCTTTTTCATTCTTATATTTCATTGTCCAGAAAATTCCCATTGTGTCAAATATCAATGATGCTATGTTCTTGGCATTTTCTAAAGGCAGACTTGTTAGTTCTTCTGCAATTGCTGAAAGAGTATAGCTTTTTCCTGCACCTCTTTTGCCTGCTATTAAAATAACATGATTTCTTGCAATATCCATCCAAATTTTATTTGAAAGAGAAGTATAATTTCCCATTTTTACATAGCCCTTGCCTATATAAGCAAGCCCTCTCTCTCCAAATTTTTCCATATCAGCAGAATCTCTTCCTATTAATATGTCGTAAACCATGTTTATTTAAATTAAAACCATTTATTAAATGTTATTATTCTTACATAAATAGATTTTTAATATATTAAATTTGTCTTACACAAAGCTTTTAAACTATGTTAATTGAGATGCTTTATGAAATCTGAAACCGAGGGTGAAGGAGAGGTTATAAAGATTCCTGTAGGAAAATATTTTGACAGGATAAAGGCAAATCCGTGGATTATTTTTACTTTTGTATTGGTAATTGTTTTAATAGTTATGTTTTTTATAAAACCTGGCTCTACAGGTTTTGCAATAAGCGAAAAAGATGCAGGAGATAAGCTTGTTGATTTTATAAATAAACAAGGCAATGGTGAAGCGAAGTTTGTTTCTGCAGAAAAAAGCAATGGACTTTACAAAATTACTGTTGAATTTAATGGACAGAATATTCCTGTTTACATGACTCCTGACGGCAATAATTTAGTCAGTGATTTTATTCCTATAAATGCTGATGCTTTGCAAGACAATTCTGCCCAAGGAGATTCTCTTCCTGCTAATGAAGAAAAGAAAAATGTTGAAGAAGGAGATAGTCCTGTCTTTGGAAATGCTGATGCAAAAGTCAGCATAATAGAGTTTTCTGATTATGAGTGTCCATTTTGCGAGAGATTTTATACACAAACTCTTCCCTCATTAAATGAGAATTACATAAAGAACGGCAAAGCAAAAATAGTTTTTAAGGACTTTCCATTAGATTTCCACCCAAATGCGCAAAAAGCTGCTGAGGCAACAAGATGCGTGAGAGAGCAAAAAGGAGATGAGGGATATTTCAAGATGCATGATAAATTATTTGAAAATCAAAAGTCTTTGAGCTTGGAAAATTACGAAAAATGGGCTAAAGAAATTGGAGCAGATGAGGAAAAGTTTGACACATGCTTAACTTCAGGAAAGTTTGCTTCTGCAGTGCAGGCAGATTTAAAATATGGGCAAACTTTTGGAGTTAAAGGAACACCTTCATTTTTCATTAATGGTAGATTCTTAGAAGGTGCGCAACCATATCCTGTTATACAAAAAGTAATAGACGAGGAGTTAAATAAATGAAAATTTCAGAATTGAAAGTTGGACAAGGGAAAGCAGATATTGAAGCAATAGTGAAAAGCAAGTCAGAGCCAAGAGTTATTAACAAATATGGGAAAGAATTAAGAGTCGCGAATGCTGTAATTAGTGATGAGTCTGGAGAAATAAAACTAACTTTGTGGAATGATGATATAGGTAAAGTAAATGTAGGAGACACTATTAAAATAACAAATGGTTATGTTTCTGAGTTTAATGGAGAGAAACAGCTTACAAATGGAAAGTTTGGAAAACTTGAAGTTGTTTCTGGTTCTGGGAAGAAAAATGATTCTGAAGATATAGAAGAGATGCAAGAAAAGGAATTTTAGTGCTTTCATGATTAAATATGTCTTTTGAAAATAATAAAACTTAAATATTATCGTTATATCTAAATACTATGGAATATAATAAATTAAATCAACTATATGAAATGAGTGATTTTATTGAGGGTTCTTCATATGTAGCAGAGAGAGGATTATACTCTGAAGATGCTTCTTCTTGTACATCATCAAAAGCTTCAAGAACCAAAAGTAAGATAATTCATAATGTTGTAATAGCAGATGAAAGAGGATTTAACTATCCTATTGAAAGATTACATAACATACCATCAGAGAAAGAACAAAGGTTATGCGTGGTTTTCATGGTTATATAAAGAGCGCTCATGCAATAATGAAGGGTCTAGAAATTAACTATAACTTTAATAGAAAACATATGTCTTTAGGCAAAAAGACGCCAGCAGAAGTTGCCATAACCCAATTAGAGTTAGGAATTAATAAGTGGTTAGAGTTGATTAAATTGAGTAAAGTGTAAATTAATAAATAGCCAAGAGTTATGCTTTTAAAGGATATTGCACACACAACATTATGACTAACTTTAATAAAAAAATGCAATCTTTTCGCAAGAAATCCGAGATTGTAGGTTTAAAATTTTATATGTGGCCTTATTGGTTTTATTATCAAAATAAACGATTTAAAGAATCTTATTGGCCAGCATTTAAAAGGTCTGTTCTAAAAAAGAGTTTTTTTAGGATCATTGGAGAACTTCTCTTTCTCACATTTTATTGGAGAGTTTTACCTTACCATTATTTTAGATATGGCTTGTACAAAAAAGAGTTTTCCATGAAAGAAATTTTACATTACATCCCTGAATCAGTAGTTTATTATAGAATCTTACCTTATATAAATTCAAATTATTTTTTATTAGATAATAAGAATATTTTTGAGAGCATTTTAAAGGGAAACACTTTACCACATCCTAAAACAATATTAAAAATTCAAAATGGGCTTATTTTTGATTCAAATAACCGTATTATTAGTTCAGTGGATGATTTTCAGAAAGTGATATATAATATAACAAGTAAAAAGTTATTTCTTAAACCTTCTGATTGCGGAAGCGGAGGAAAAGAAATTTTGATATATAATAAAGCAGAAAAAGGTTATCTCTCCCAGAATAGAGAAAGATTAAGCTTTAAGAATCTGTCTAAAAAACTGAAGAATGATTATATTTTGCAAGAAGGTTTGGAGAACCAAGGATTTTTGAGAGAGATCCATCCTAATTCTCTTAATAGTTTTAGAGTTATGACTTTTTTTGACCCTAAAAAGGGGGCAAAAGTAATTCATGCTATACTTAAAGCAGGAAACAATAAATCTGAAACCGATAATGCCCACACAGGAGGAATTTATGTAGGATTAAACCTAAGTAATGGAAAATTGATGGATAAGGGATTTGATGAAGACTTGAATGAATTCATCTTACACCCCTTAACCAAAATTGATTTTCGAAACAAAGAGATAAAGGGTTTCAAAAAGATGATTGATCTAGCAGAAAAAGCTGGGAATTTGTTTCCTACACTAACATTTATAGGGTGGGATATTGCCCTAACAAAAGCAGGTCCAGTAATATTAGAAGGAAATAGCAGTCCCGGTTTAACTCTCATCCAAAGAACTTATGGAGGATTAAAAAAGTTTTATGATTTAGCAAATGATTATCTTAAAAATAACTACTAAAAAATTATATAGAAAAAGTAAGAAAATTGGTGATTATTTTGTTTATTTTAATGGATATTTTGAAAAAGAACTAAATAAAAAAATCTCACTTAAATTTAAAAGTAGATCGATAGGATTTTTAGACAAGGATAAGAAATTGATTGAAATTAGTAGGTGCGTGGAAAATGGTCTGCCACTATATTATTTTTTAAGACATAATGAGATTGTGATTTCATCTCACATTAAAGCTTTTATAACAAAAAAACCAAATCTAAGAGAAAATAAAAAAGTGGTTGCGGAGCTTCTAAATTATGGGTATGTCCTTCCGCCAAGCACCATTTATAGAGATATTTTTAAATTGTCTTTATTAGATAAAATGGTCATTAATCTAAATAACGGATTAAATATAACTACAGAAAAATTATTTAAAAATAGGGGGATAGAAAGAAATTCTATTGATATATCTGAATATATTGAAGAGAACATAAAATTCGATAAGAATAGAAAATATACTTTGTTTTTTAGCGGAGGACTTGATTCTTCTATTTTGTGTACGTTAATGAAAAAACAGAAAATAAAGTTTAACATGTTTTCCACAGGATTTAACTTCGATGTGACTGATCTTATAGAAAAAGAATACTCTCTCTCTGCTTCAAAGGAACTTAATAAGAAAACTAATTATGTATCTTTTGATTTCAAAAAACTAATCTTAAAAATCCCCGAGATTATTTTTATCACTGAAGAACCAATAAGTCATGTTCAAACACTTTTACTATATGGTCTAATGAAAGAACAAAAAAATAAAATGAATCAAATTCTCATTAATGGACAAGGAGCAGATGGAATTTTTGGTACAAGTTCTCAGTTTAGGTTTATAAATAGCCAAGATGAACTTGATCTACCAAAGATTAATTTTTTTGGGCTAAACTTTCTAAAAAAAGGTTATTTAATGAATAAAGAAAGGAATAAAAGAGAATTTTTAGAAAGATTAAATGGTTACAATAAAATAGATAGGGATTTTTTAGTGGACATAGAAGGAGATGTAGATAATACTATAAATTCTTGGACTAAATGCGCAAACAGTAATTCTTTCTCAATAATTTACCCCTTTTTCCAAAAAAGATTTATTCGAGAAGTGGGTAAGATGGATTGGAAATTTAGATTGAAAGAGCCAAAACATATCTTAAGGAAACTTGGAAGAAAAAATAATCTTTCTGAGGAATTGATTACCAGAAAGAAGGGGACATTTGGCCCTATATCCAATAACTGGGGGGAATATCTATTTTGCATTCTCCCAATTAGTTACACTTATTTTAACAAGAAGAAATTACGGAGTTTTATATCAAATAAGAAAAATAGGTATATCTTGTGGAATATTATAAACTACTCTATATGGAGAAAAATTTTTATAGATGGAATATCACCCAACGACATAAAAATTCAATTAAACAAATTAATGAAATAAAAATCCACTAAAAAATTAGATAATTCTATAAAACTTAATATCCATCCTGATTATTCAGTTTATTCAATTCTTATCTTTGTACAATTTGCAATATAATTTTTTAAGAGGAACATCTTCTTCCTTAGGGGTATAAGAGCTACTGTTAATATCTCTGCTTAGTAATTGTTTTTGAAATTCGGTTGCTTTAAATAATATATCTGGAGAAACTATTGCGTCGTCTCTTGGACGTATCCATCTATAAGTATATCCAATGAAGATAACTTTTCTAATAAATTTAGAAAAATTGTTACTTCTTGTATGCCATATTCTACTATCAAAAAGTATAATATCTCCAGGTTTAGCTTTTATTGGAATAGCTTTGGAAGGTAATTTATCGTTTTTAATGGTTTTACCTAATTTATGATTCCATTTATGGCTCCCAGGAATAACATACAAATTACCCCTCCCTTTTGTTGAAACATCGCTTAACCAATATCCTACCTTCAATGCTAAAAGGGGATATTTTCCATCCACAAAATCATAATTTATTCTAGAATTATCTCTGTGCCAAGTCAAATCTGGAGAACTATCCTTGCTTATTGGTAAATTAACATCCAAATGTGCATGATACATATAAATATTCCACCCAAGCAGACCCAAAACCAAGGGCAATGTTTTCTTATGGCTAATTAAATTAGTAAAGGTTTTACCTTGATTAAAAAAATCAAACATATGTAAATAATGTTCTTGATTTTTAGAATGGTGTTTCTCCCAGATTGCATCAACCGTTGAAAGTAAGTTTTTTACTTCGCGTTTAGATAAAACATCCTTAATTAGAATAAATCCGTCTTTTTTAAATTTCTCTCTATCTCTTCTATTCAATGAGTATTTAAGATGTTTATTCGTCATATTTCCCTTACTGAGGCATTTTACATAGGTATATAAATACTTTTAAAAAGATTTTTATAGAGACAGAACTAGGGACAATAAATGATGAAAACAAAAAATATCTTAGAGGAAGTTGAAAAGGAAATTAATCCGTTCCTAAAAAAATTGAAAGAACAAGATTATGTTGTAGGAATAGTTTTACTTGGAGGGTTAGGAAAAAGAAAATTTCTTGATGAGTTTTCAGATATTGATCTAACAGTTTTCACTTTTGAGAAAAACATTTCAGATTTTCCGTTACCCTTTGAATTTCATTATCAGTCAAATGGTAGAAATTTGGAGTTTAATATCCATCAGCAGGTTTTGGAGCAAGAAGAAGAAAAAGATTCATGGGATGAATCAAAAATAGAAGCCTATTCAAGAGGAAAAATAATTTACGATCCCACTGGAAGAATTAAAAGATTAATTCAGAATAAAACTAAATTTAATGAAGAAAAAGCCTTTAACAGGCTTGTTTGGATTATTCAACAATATAGATGGAGGGGTCAAATTCATTCAATAATGTCTTATAAAAGAGGTTATCCCGAATCATCTCATAATTTGTTAAACCAATGTTCTGAAATATTATTGGAAGCTGTATACTTATTAAATAAGAGGTATCTCCCACATAGGAAGTGGAGTTTAGTTTACCTAAAAGAAATGGGGATTCCTTGGAATAAGCTAAATAGGGATTTTGAAAAAGGGATGTTAATTAAGAACTACAAGTTGTCAGACATTAAAAGTAGAATAAGGGTGCTAAATAGGATATATAAGATTGTTCTGATAGAAATAAAAAAACAATATAAGGATTTTCCAGAGGATCCTTATGAGTATTATTATCAAAATTTTGTGCAAATTCATAAACAGACAAAAATTGATAAACTTTTAGATGAGATAAGCAAAGGCGTAAATAATCATAATTTTATCAAATTAAAAGGAGCCTTATGCTTTAATCTTATAGATACAAAAGATAAGTTTTATAAAGAGATGTCATTTAATAGTGGGATAAGGAGATACAAAAATGTCATTAGAG
>JBBSYH010000020.1:0-24879 GCA_038045365.1 Nanobdellota archaeon | reverse complement strand
ATGTTTTCATTTAGTCATTCATCCTATAAAAAACTATACTTTTCAAGATTTAGGAAAATATAAAAGAGGGAGTTTGTTTAATTTATAAGGTAAATAAAATGTTAGAGATGATTGTAAATCCTAGGAAAGCAGAAAGAAAGCCCTGGGAGATGTTTTTTGTAGGCGCTTTTTATGCTAGTATGTCTATTTTATTAGTTAATTTTATTTTCGCAAAAGATGCTGTGCTTTCAAATTATTCAGGAATACTTGTCGTGACTTTTACAGTAATGTTTTCAATACCTTTTATTTATTATACGATAAAGTTTGAAGAGAAGAAAATAAGTCAATTTAGAAGTACATTTTCTCTTCTTTCTGAACACAAGAAAGCAATTTATGCTTTTATGTGGCTTTTCCTAGGCTTCGTAGTTGCTTTTTCATTCTGGTACATAATGCTTTCCTCAACACAAAGTTTCAAAGCGCAAATTGAAACATATTGTTTAATTAATCGTCCTTCAAATTTCAACGAATGCGTAAAACAATATGGAATAAAAACTTCCTCTACAACAACAGCTTCTGTGACGAGCAAGGAGCGTCTTTTTCTCATATTTTCCAATAATATCTATGTGCTTATTTTCACACTTATTTTCTCGCTTCTTTTTGGAGCAGGAGTTATTTTTATTCTTGCATGGAATGCAAGTGTAATAGCTGCAGCAGTAGGAATATTTACAAAATCAGAGCTCAGTTCACTTCCCTTAGGCCTTATGAGATATATGATACACGGCATTCCAGAAATAGCATCATATTTTATAGTAGCTCTTGCAGGAGGACTTGTTTCAATAGCGATAATAAGGCACGAGGCAGGCACTGAAAAGTTCTGGCAAGTCCTCCAGGATTCTCTAAATTTAATTATAATATCAATAATTGTTTTGTTTATTTCAGCACTAATAGAAGTTTTTGTAACTCCTGTGCTTTTTTAGATGCTTTAGTTTTTGAATTATGAAAGCTTTATATATCTGGTTTTTTTCCCTCATTTATGGATGGGGATAAGCTTTTAGAAGAAAGAAAAGAGAAGATATCAGCTTTCTTTAAGAAGGATATAAACTGGGTTGTTTACGCAGTCCTCGCAGTTATTGTTTGGATTAGTGTCAGGATAAGGTCTATTAATCTTCCTGCTTTAAGAGATAAAACTACTGGTGGCTGGACACTTGGTCCTGACCTTGATCCTTTTTTGTTTTTAAGATGGGCAAAGCATATTATTGAGAATGGCTCGCTAATGGCTTTTGATGCAATGAGATATGTTCCATTAGGATATGAAACAAAAGGAGAGCTTATACTTCTTCCTTATTTAATAGCTTGGTTCCACAAAATAGCTTCATCATTTGGAGTTGATTCAATTGAGCATTCCGCAGCATTATTTCCAATATTCATGTTTGCACTGACAGCAATTGCCTTCTTTTTTCTTGTAAAAGTAATATTTATTGATGTTTTAGGAGAGAAGAAAGCAAATTTAGTTGCCCTTCTTTCAACATTTTTTCTTAGTGTTATTCCTGCAATTCTTCCCAGAACAATAGGGGGAATTCCAGAAAAAGAGTCTGCAGGTTTTCTTTTTCTCTTTCTCGCATTTTATTTCTTCTTAGCCTCTTGGAGGTCTGAGAAAAATACTTTCAGATATATCAGTGCTCTTTTAGCAGGCATTTCAACAGCATGCATGGCATTAATATGGGGAGGATATGTTTATATTTTCGCAACAATCGGAATAACAGTTTTTTTTGCATTTTTATTTGACAAAATAAGAAAAAAAGAGTTTTATACATATTTAATTTGGATGATGTCTTCAGTTATTTTAATACAACCCTTTACAACAAGGTATCCTCTAAAAGATATGGTTCTTTCTGTAACAACAGGAACTAGTTTTATAGTTTTAGGAATAATAATAATTAATTTTGTTCTTTTCAATACAAAACTGAGAAAGTACACAGAATCAATTCAGTTATTTTCAAAAATTCCTAAGCAGATTATATCAATAATATTTGGGTTATTTATCGGAATAATTGCAATATTAATTTTTGCCGGTCCATCTTTTCTAGCTTCAAATATCAATTCTATATATCACAACCTTGTAAACCCAATAACTGATAGACTTGGAGTAACAGTTGCAGAAAACAGGCAGCCGCATTTTCCTGAATGGTCAAGCAGTTTTGGTCCAATAGTAAGTGGAATACCAATTTTCTTCTGGCTTTTCTTTGTTGGTTCAGTTTATCTTTTTTACTCAATGATTAAAGAACTCAACATCAAGCACAGGATTTTTCTCACTATTTCTTATTTGTTCTTCCTTACAGCAGTTATTTTTAGCAGATATAAACCTGAAAGCATTTTCAACGGAGAGAACACCATAAGTTTGTTTTTCTATTTTTCAGGATTTGCAGTTTTCCTGATAAATTTAGGATATTATTATTATCAATATTACAAAAAAGGCGAAGTTGAAAAATTCAATTCAATTAATGTTGGTCTTTTATTGCTTTTTTCATTTTTCTTTCTTAGCATAATCTCTGCACGAGGAGCAGTAAGAATTATTATGATTTTAGTTCCCACTGCTTCAATTATAGCTTCTTATTTAGCAGTTGTAGGAACATATGAAGCAAGAAAAGTAAATGACGAAATACTTAAAATGAGTGTTTGGATTATGATTGGAATAATATTGCTTTCTACAGCATATTCTGGATACACTTTCTATTCTAGCTCCAAAAATATAGCTGGCGGATATGTTCCTTCTGTTTATACTCAACAATGGCAGGAAGCAATGAGCTGGGTTAGGGAAAATGTTTCTAAAAATGCAGTATTTGGGCATTGGTGGGATTATGGGTATTGGGTCCAGTCAATAGGTGAGAGAGCAACTGTTCTTGATGGAGGAAACGCAATATCTTATTGGGATCATTTAATGGGGCGCCATGCTCTGACAAGTCCAGATGAATCAGACGCTCTTGAATTTTTATATGCGCACAACACAACTCACTTTTTAATAGACTCAACAGATATTGGAAAATACGGGGCTTTCTCAAGTATTGGTGGAGACGAAAATCATGATAGGACAAGTATAATAGCAGCTTTTTTCAAAGATAATTCACAAACTAAAGAAGATAAAAATTCAACTTTGTTTTTATATGCGGGAGGGGTAGGTTTGGACGAAGACATGATTTATGACTACAATGACACAAAAATAACTTTACCAGGCGGTAAAGCAGCCATAGGCGCACTGATACTTAAATATAACAACGAAGGAAACCTTTCAAGCCAGCCTTATGGTATATTTGTTTATCAAAACAAGCAATTCAATCTTCCCTTAAGATATGCTTTCCACAATGGATTCTATGATTATGGCTCTGGTTTGGAAGCAGGAGTTTTTGTTATGCCAAAGCTAAGCTCAAACAGCGAAATTGATTTCAATGGAGCATTGTTTTATCTTAGTCCTCGCACTGTTAAATCCCAGCTTGCAAGAATTTACCTTTATGGAGAAGAAGAGCACTTTAATCTTGTTCATACAGAAGATGATTACCTAATAAAACAACTGCGTTCGCAATATTCCAATATAACTAGTTTCGTTTATTCAGATTTGCCTAATTATGGAGGATTTAAAGGACCAATAAAAATATGGGAAATAAATTATCCAGATGGTATAGAAATTAATAAGGAATATTTAAAAACAGTCTATCCAAATGAGGCTTTGAGGATATCAACATGATTGAATATATATTAGCATTGCCGATATTAGCTAGTTTTTTTGTAACATTTTTTTTCCTTCCATCATGGATTAAGAAAGCACAGAAGGCAAAATTAGTCGGGCGCGACATGAACAAGTTTAAAGAAACATATGTTGCAGAAGCTGGAGGGATTAATGTTCTTGCAGGCTTCGTTTTCGGCGTTTTACTTTATATTGCTATAAAAACATTCAAATTCGGAGGAAGTGACAAGGTAATTGAGATTTTCGCACTTTTAAGCGTTATACTTATAGTATCTTTCATAGGTATTATAGACGGAATTTTAGGTTGGAAAATAGGGCTTGGTAGGAGATTAAGAATGTTTCTTGTATTTTTTGCAGCAATTCCACTAATGGTAATAAATACAGGAGAGCCAACAGCTTCTTTTTTCGGTTTTATTTTGGATCTTGGAATTATATATCCATTAATAATAATTCCCATTGGAATTATTGGAGCTTCAACCACTTTTAATTTTCTTGCAGGTTACAACGGTCTTGAAGCAAGACAAGGCATACTAATTCTTTTAGCTCTTTCTATTGTAACATGGTTTGTTGGGCATACTTGGATTACTTTAATTCTTATATGCATGATATCATCACTCTGTGCCTTTTTAATATTTAATAAAAATACAGAAAAGGTTTATCCAGGAGATGTTTTAACATATTCAGTGGGCGCGCTTATTGCGGTCTCTGCTATTTTATCAAGTACAGAAAGGTTTGCAGTTTTTATTTTTATACCCTATATTCTAGAGGTTATTTTAAAATTGAGAGGTAAATTAAAAGTTGAATCCTTTGCTCTTCCTAAAAAAGACGGTTCTATCGATTTAAAAACAGAAAAGATATATGGGCTTGAGCATTTGGCAATAAAAATACTTAAAAAATACAAGAATAAAGTATTCGAAACAGATGTTGTCTGGCTCATAAATGCTTTCCAGTTTCTTGTAATTATTTTAGCATTTATAATATTCAGAGAAAGCATTTTTTAATAAAATGATAAAGCTAAATAAAAAACTTTTGAGTGGAAGTATTATCTTGCTTATTACATTTGGTCTTTTTAATTTAATGGGATATATATTCCATTTTAGCATGGCGAGAATGCTATCTATAGCAGATTATGGAATTATAGTTACTTTATTTTCCATTATCTATATTTTAGCTATTTTTTCAGAATCCATTCAGACAGTTATTACAAAATATTCTGCAAATGAGGATAAGAAAGGAAAATTAAAGAACATTTTTAAGAAAACTCTTAAAAAAGCTTTTGCATTATCTATTTTATTTTTCTTTTTATATATCATCCTTGCCTTTCCCCTTTCAAAAATATTAAAAATAGATTATGCACTACTTGCTTTAAACGGGTTGATAATTTTTAGTATTTTTTTTATGCCTATAAGCAGAGGAATAATGCAGGGAAGAAAGATGTTCATGTCTCTAGGAATAAATATGATAATAGAGTCTTCAGGCAAGCTGATTTTTCCAATATTATTTGTTCTTCTAGGATGGAAATTATACGGGGTCATAGGGGGAGTGATACTTGCAACTTTTACAGCCTTTGCTTTTTCTTTCTATTTCTTAAAGCCCATTATAAATGCAAAAGAAGAAAAAGCACAGACTTTAGGAATATACAATTACACTACTCCAGTCTTCATAATTATATTTACAATTCTTATTTTTTACAGTCTAGATGTAATAATTGCTAAAATTGTATTTTCACCGGAAGTTGCAGGATATTATGCAATATCTTCAATACTGGCAAAAACAATTTTCTTCGGGACACAGCCCATAGGAAAGGCTATGTTTCCTATGACTTCAGAAAGAAAAGAAGACGAAAAAAAAATAAAAATATTTTTTAATGCTCTTCTCATTATAATCATTTTAATAATATTTATTTTGGCATTATTTTACTTTTTTTCAGAAGAGATAATAAGAATATTTTCTGGAAAGAGCATAATTCAATCTTCAGAAATATTAATTTATGTTTCAATAGCGACAAGTTTTATATCTATTACTAATCTAAATCTTCTTTACAAAGCTTCAAGAAACGAGATTAAGGGCTCTGTTTATCTTCCCCTCTTCATATTGTTCGAGATAGCCATTCTTATGGTATTTTCAGGTAATCTATTTGAATTTTCTCTTGCTTACATGACGGCATCCGCTATTCTGCTCTGGGGGTCAGCAATTCTGCTTAAAAAATGAAGCTTTCAATCATAATGCCGATGTACAATGAAAAAAATATTGTTGAAAATCTTAAATATGCATTATCTTCTCTTAAGAAAGTAAGTTCTGATTTTGAGATAATATTAGTTGACGATGGGAGTAAAACAAATTGTTTTTACGAAGCTAAAAAATTCTCCAATAGCAAAGTAAAAGTAGTTGGCTACAAAAAAAATCAGGGAAAAGGGAATGCTATAAAATATGGTTTTAAATTTGTAAAGGGAAATTATGTTGCTTTCGTTGATGCGGGGCAGGATATAAATCCATTACAACTGAAGAATTTTCTTGAAATAATGAAAAGAGAAAATTCAGATATAGTAATAGGTAGCAAAAGGCATCCAGATTCTGTTGTCCACTATCCTATTTTTAGAAAATTAATGAGTTGGACTTATCAAATTATTAACAGCATTCTTTTTAATTTGAATGTGAGGGATACGCAAGTTGGAATAAAATTATTCAAGCGCGAAGTTTTAAACAAAGTAATGCCAAAAATCGCAATAAAGAGATTTGCATTTGATCTGGAGCTATTAGTTATAGCTAATAAAATAGGGTATAAAATAACTGAAGCCCCAGTAAAAATTCACTATAAATTTTACAGCACAATAAATACTTTTTCAGTTTTTTGGATTCTTTGGGATACTGCAGCCATATTCTACAGAATGAAAATAAGGAGACATTATGGTTAAGGTAAGTATAATAATACCTGTAAAAGAAATAAATGAGTATGTTAAAAATTTTGTTCCAATAATTCTCAAGCAGAAATATAGGAATTTTGAGATATTAATAATCCCGGATAAAAAAACAAAGGAAAAGTTTGAAAAGACTAGAATAATTCCCTCTGGAGAAACAGGGCCTGCACAAAAGAGAGACCTGGGAGTAAAAAAAGCAAAAGGCGAAATAATAGCTTTTATAGACGATGATGCTTATCCAGAACACGGATGGATAGAAAATGCTCTTTATGAATTTAGGGATAAAAATACAGCCATAGTCGGAGGCCCGAATATTACTCCAGAAGAAAGCAATTTCTTCCAGAAGCTTTCAGGAGAAGTTCTTTCATCATATATGATTTCAGGTCCTGTATTTTATCGCTACAAAAAATCTAAAAGAAGATTCTCGCAGGACCTTCCAAGTTGCAATTTGTTTGTAAGGAAGAAAATTTTTGAGAAAGTCCGCGGGTTCGATACTTCTTTTTGGCCGGGAGAAGATACAAAATTTTGTCTTGATGTTCTCTCTCTTGGAAAAAAAATAGTTTATTCTCCGGAAGTATTAGTATATCATCATAGGAGAAAAGATATTTTAAGCTATATCGACCAAATATTTAATTATTCCATGCACAGAGGCTTTTTTTGCAAAAAATATCCAGAAACTTCATTTAGGCTGTCTTATTTTATTCCTTCTGTTTTTCTTCTGTTCCTTATTTTTGGAGGATTATTCTCTCTATTTCACCAATACATAGCTTTTTTTTATTTTGCAATTCTTGCTATTTATTTAATTCTTCTTTTTATAGAGTCAATAAAGACTAAAAAGTTGTGGATGATGCTTCCTTTTATATTGCTTTCATTTATTACACATCTTACATACGGAATAGGTTTTCTCGTTGGCATCTTTAGAAAAAATTTTAAAAGCAGTTATCTTTCATAAAAAATGAAATTATCAATAATTCTTCCTACATATAATAATGAAAAAACTCTTTATGAGTGTCTTGAAGCATTAGACAAGCAGGACTATAGCAAGAAAGAATACGAAATATTATTAATTGACGGCGGTTCTACAGATTCCACTTTAGAAATAGCAAAAAAATTTAATGTGAGGATTCTTAAAAATCCTGATAGAGTGGAAGATGCAGCAAGGATTTTCGCATTAAGAATAGCAAGAGGGGAAATTATTGCTCTTATAGATGCCGATAATATAGTTGTTGGAAAAGATTGGATTAGAAAAATGCTGGAACCCTTTAAAGACAAGGAAATTTTTTATGCAGATACTCTCTATTTTGCCTGCAGAAGCAAAGATCCGATGAAAGTTCGTTACCAGGCCTTAATAGGTGGGGATGACCCGCTAGCTACATATCTCGGATTTTATTCAAGATGGTGCTATTTCAAAAATAATTGGACAGATTTTCCATACACTTATGAAAAAAAGAAAGGCCATATTAAAGTTAAAATCACAGATTCAAATTTAATCCCCACAATTGGCTCAAATGGGTTTCTTATAAGAAAAAACCTGCTTAGAAAATTCATTAAAAAAACATTTACCCATCCAGATTATATATTGGAAATGGTTAAAAAAGGTTACAATTGTTTCGCCAAAGTTGATACGGGCATAGTTCATAATCAGCCGACTTTTTTTAAGAGTAAAATAAGAAGAATACAAAGGCGCCTAAGCGGGGAAATTAAAATTAAATATAATTATTCGCTGACCAAATGGAAGATAATCAAGACTTTTCTGCATATTGCAACTATTTTACCAATAACTTATGATATTATTAAAGGATATATTAACAAGCCTGATTCTGCATGGTTTTTTCATTATTTTGCTTGTTTCGGTTTAATTTTTATTCATGGCTATTATAAATTAACAGGCTTGTTCAAAAGAAGAAAATTTTTTGATATTTATGATCCAGAAGAAACTTCTAAATAAGGAATAGTAGTAACAAATTTTGTTCCAAATTCTTTCATATATTCAAGTCTTTCAAATATTTCTTTTTTATGGTTCCAGGGCAGGATTAATATATAATTCGGTTTTATTTTTTTCAGATTTTCTTCCGCCATTATCGGAATATGGCTGCCAGGCAGATATTTTCCTTGTTTAAATGGTATCACATCGATTACACATGGAATTAAGTCTTTTTTTATTGAACAATAATTAAGTAAAGTATTTCCTTTTGCAGCAGCCCCATATCCCATAATTTTTTCGCCTTTTCTCTTTAAATCTATTAGAAAATCAAGTAAGTCATATTTTATTTTTTCTGCTTTTCTCTTAAAATTTTTATAATATCGCGCATCATACATTCCAGCATCACTCTCTTTTTGAAGCAATGCATCAACACTAGGCATAATTTTTTTAGTTTTATCTTTTGCATGTTTTGCATAAATTCTTAATGAACCGCCATGTGTTTCCAGTTCTTCTGCATCAAATATTTCTAGGTCGCGTGCTTCAAAAATCGATTTAGCAGTATAAAAAGAAAAATAAGAGAAATGCTCGTGATAAATGGTATCAAATTGATTTTTTTCAATCAAATTCATTAAATGAGGAAATTCCATTGTAATAACTCCGTTTTTCTTCAGAATTTTTTCTAATCCAGTAACAAAATCATTTATATCAGGAACATGAGCAAGCACATTGTTTCCTATAAGAAGATCTGCCATAATATTATTTTTTACAAGATTATCAGCCAGCTCACTCCCAAAAAATTCAATTATTGATTCTATTCCTTTTTCTCGCGCTATCTTTGCAGTATTTGCACTAGGCTCAATTCCAAGCACAGGCACTTCATTTTTTTTGAAATATTGCAGCAAATACCCATCATTTGAAGCAATTTCAATAACTTTTTTGCTCTTATCTATGCCGAATCTTTTGCTTGCATTTTCAGCATATTTTTTAGAATGCTCAAGCCAATATTTAGAATAAGATGAGAAATAAGCATATTTGTCGCTGAATATTTCATTGCTCTTTTTGTATTCTTTCACTTGCACCAAAAAGCACTTATCACAAAAATATGCTTTTAGAGGATAATAAGCCTCAGGTTCTTCAAGCTCATCTTTTTTTAGAAAAGAATTTGCAGGAGGCGAATTTCCAAGATCTAAAAAGACATTCTTAAGTTCGTTGTTGCAAAATCTACAGCCCATTTTAAGCTAATACTTAAAAGTTCTTTCAAGTTCATATATAAAGATTATTGTGATGTCGAAAACAAACTTCTAATCTTATAAAGTATCAATTAAGAAGGTATTTTATATCTGTGAGGATCTTTCTTATCAAGAGTCAAGTTGCTGAAAAATTCAGGTCTTTCATATACTGCTGTGCAGTTTACTCTGGATTCATTTATTTCAGGATATCCATTGAATTTATATATGACTGCTGTTGTCTGCCCTTGTCTCTGAAATGCTTTTACAGGAGTAAGAATATTCATATTTCTTTGTGGATAATCATACATAAATGGCGGAGTAAATTCAGGCTCAAAAACATGAACTATCATATAATCGGGCTTTATCCTGACCATTTTACATTCTACTTCTGTTTCATTTCTTGGAAAATTATAAGTGCTGTCTATTAATCTTCCTTGGGGGTCACGTTTTGTAGTAGTGTGTTCAGGAACCTCATTTCCTATACCGAAGTCATAATTTCTTCTATGAGAGTAATATACGTTTTGTACAACTGAAGCCCCCATTACTTTTGTTTCTGGAGGAGTATTTTCTTTTAGCCAAAGAGCACTGTCTTTTACTTCCTGATAGCTGTCAAGCTTGACCTTGGTTAATTGGTCCGCATGCTTTATCTGCACATTTCCAGCAAATACAAAAATTAATGCAAATAATATGATTCCCGCATATGGAAGATAATTCTTTAGAATTTTTCCTATTTTTTCAATTCCTATACCCAAATACATGAATAACGGAGGCATCCAAAGCAATATCCATCTGTCATTTCCAGTTTTTATGCTGAAAACATAATAGTAAATATGGAGAGCAATCCATATAAATACAAAATAATCCGCATTTATCTGATTGCTTTTTTGCTTCCAGAATACGTCGGCTCCAATTATCATCTTGAATATCGAATATGCAAGTCCGGCAAGCAATATTATTGTTATAGGCCATGTTAGAAATTCCGGTATATATTTGATTAGAAGCCAGGCAGGGCTTTTGTAAACAGTTACGTTTTCTTTTCCATAAAAAGCAGCTGCAGGAAACCAGTCCCCATATTTTATTTTATTAAATAAGAAATATGGGAAAAGCGTAGCAATTCCACACAAGCCAGCAATCCATATTTTTTTGTCCAGAAAGAACTTATGCTTTTTTATAAGTAAAAGGTAAAACAATATTCCAAAAGTTACTAAAGCTGTTGGAAATCTTGTCATAAATCCTATGACTCCAAGGATAATGCATATGTAAAGTCCCCATGCCTTTTCTCTTTTCAAATAATATTCCCAGAAATAATAAGCAGAAGCTACAGCAAAAAACATTGCCGGAATATCAGTCATAAATCTCGCCCCATAGAATAATATTACCCAATAAATCGAAGTAAAGTATCCAGTTACAAGCCCAATTTTTTTGTTAAACAAGCTGGATGCAAGCAGATAGCTGTATACCACCAGTAAAATTGAAGGGATTACTTCAGTCATAAACCTCATCACTGCTTCAGATATTCCAAATTTAATAAAAACAGCCCAAACAAATGACATAAACAAGGGGCGTATGTTTGCAAAATGAGTCCACCATTCAGGAGTTTCAGGAGCAGGAATAGCAAATTCTTTTGCTAATGCTAAATAATCTCCTTCATCCCACCATATCGGCTGATTCGCAGTCATAGAAAAATAATAAAGTCTTATTCCAATTGTAAATATTATAAGAAGAGCAAATAGAAGGTTATGGGGGTCTCTCATCCATTTTTCATATTTGTTGTTTTTGTCTAGAATCTCCTCGTTAATTTTTTCATCCATTAAAACAGTCAGGAAACCAGCTTTTTATTTGTTTTCATATATTTATAGTTTAGATTTCATATATGTTTAAAAACTATCATGTGGAGATTTTTTCATGGAGTTTAAAAATACAGCGCTTGAAGGAGTCTTGGAGATAGTTCCAAAAGTTTTTGAGGATACAAGAGGTTACTTTTTTGAAGCATATGCAAAAAAAGAATTTGAAAAAGCAGGCATTAACTTTGAGTTCGTTCAGGAAAACGAATCTCTTTCAAATAAGGATGTTTTAAGGGGGTTGCATTTTCAGAAAAGGCCTTATGCCCAGGGAAAACTGGTAAGAGTAATATCTGGAAGTATAAGAGATTTTGTAGTAGATATAAGAATAGAATCTCCAACATATAGCAAGTGGATTTCATACGAGTTAAATTCAGAAAACAAAAAAATGCTCTGGATACCAGAAGGATTTGCGCACGGATTCTTAACATTAGAGAATAATTCTATAATTCAATATAAGCTAGCAGAGTATTATAACAAATCTTTTGAATCAGGAATAATCTGGAATGATCCAGATTTAAAAATAGACTGGGGAATAAAAGATCCAATTTTGTCAGAAAAAGACTCTAAGCATCCTCTTTTAAGGACATATACAGATATTTTTTAATCAATTGTAAATTTTAATAGTTTTTTAATTTTTTCCAAAGTTATTTAAATCAATTATTTTTTTATATTTAATGAATGTATCAATTACAATACCTATTTATAATCCTAATAAAGAAATTCTTAAAAGAGTAATAAATAGCGTAAAGAATCAAAAATATAAAGGGAAATTTGAATTGATTTGTGTAGATAAAAAAGGAGGTTTTTCAGAGCAGATGAACTACGGAATAAAAAAATCAAAATATCCGATAGTAGTAATGCTCCCTCAAGATTGTATTCCCTCAAGCAAATATTGGCTTGCAAGATTAGTTGAGCCATTTAAAGATAAAAAGGTCATAGCTGCTGTCTCAAAAATAACTCTTCCTGAAGAAATCTGGAATTCCTTAAGTTTATTTGCGAAAGCTTTAATGATAAAAGAAAAAGGAACAAATGTTTCTCTTTTGGATGGAAAAGGCGGAGCATACAGAAAGAGTTTAATGAAAAAGGTAGGTCTTTTTGATGAAAAAACATTTAAGACAGCAGGGGAAGATTTTGATATTTATATGAAGCTTAAGGATTTTGGGAGCGTAGCTTATCCAAATGCAGAAATTATTCATATGCACCCAACTAATTTTGTAGCTCGTCTAAGAAAAAACTATCAATATGCAAATGGCTATGGTGCAATTGTCAGAATATACAGGTCTAAAATGTATAGGTGGTACGTAGGATTTTTTCACGCCTTTCCGGGCATAGGCATATTTTCACAGATATTAGGATATCCCTTTAAGAAAGGATTATCTTTTTTTCCTTTTTATATTATTGCATCAATAGCAAATCACCCTTATTATATTCTAGGTTTCTGGAAAGGTTTTTTTGAAGGAAAGCAGACAGTTTAATCAAAAATATCAAAAACTTTCTAAGTTCTGCTTAAAGCTTGTTTTTTTATTAATCTTATTACTTCAATATCATATTCATCAAAGCATTTAGTTTTAAATGCTAATAATATATAAAAAACTAAAAAAGAAAAACCCAAGATAAGCAAGTTTATCAAATTTAATTTAATTAAGCTTTTCTCTAATATTAAAAAGATCAATGAAATAAATGCGATTATGAAGATATTTATCATTTTTCTTCTCAATGGAAAGAATTTTATGTATTTTTTCAGCTGTAAAAAATAAACAGCGCATAATCCAATTGATACAATCATTGTTGAAAATGCAGCTCCGGCTATTCCATATTTATTGATTAATAAAATATTTAATAATAAATTAATTAAACCAGCAATTAAAGTATTTGTCAAAATAATTTTTGATTTTCCTAAAGTTGAAAGCAGATATACTGGAACTATCTGCAGAGAAGCAAAAGCAGCTCCCAAAGCAAGCATTCTCAAGCTGTTTTCCAGAACTCCAGTCATTCCAGGTAAAAATGAGCCTTCTCCAAATAGAATATTTATTATGGCTCCTGGAAAAGTCAAAATTATTAAGAGCACAGGAACATTAAAAAAGAGTATCCATTTCTCAACTTGTTTGCTCGTTTCTGCAATAATTTTATAATTTTTCTTTGAGAATTCTTTTGTTATCAAGGGAAAAAACAATCTTACAAATAAATCAGGAGCAATTGTTAAAAGCATCGCTATTGGGACAGCAATATTGTAAATTCCAACATATGTCGCGCCCATATAATATCCTATTACAAAGCTGTCTGTCCAGTAAAATATAGAAGCGATTATGCTTGAAAACATCATAGGCCAAGAATAAGAAAGCAAGTCTGAAGTCAGAAAATGTTTTTTCTTTTTTGATAATTCATATTTTTTATAAATTCGGGATAAATAATATTTGGAGACAAAATAGGATAATATGAAAACACTTAATGTTCCGATAATATAGGAAAAAATAATTGCGTTTGTTTTCATTCCTATGAATATAAAGAATAAAAGAAATACAATTTTTAAAAAGTTTTGAAAGAAATTTACTATTGCAGTATTCCAAGTTATTTTTTCATATGACAGCAAGGCAGATAGAAAGCCGCTTGAAAGTGTGACAAAAGGAATAAAGAAGCTAAAAATTTTAAGAAATATTATGAGCTCTTCATTATGAAAAATTCCAACAGCTATCTCATCAGAAAGAAAAAACAATAATGCTCCTGCAAAAATTCCAGAAATTAATAATATTAAAAGACTCTTTCTGAATAAATATGATATGTTTTTTATATCTTTTCTTCCTCTGTAAAAAGGGATATATCTTAATAGTCCCTCATATAAGCCCAAGGAGGCAAGTGTTATAGAAATAGTGAAAATAATGATTGCAAGAGAGAAGACCCCATATACTTCCGGCCCATATACCCTTACAATAACTATCCTATATACATAAGTTAATATTTTTGATATCAAAACAGCAAGAAGGACAATTAAAGAAGACTTTGCAATTAAGTTTAGGATGTTCTGAGCGCCCCTACTATCTTTTCTTTCCATAATTTAAAACAGCAAACATATTATTTAAACTATTCTCCGCTTTTTTTAAACTCTTTTGCAAACAGATATAACAGAACAATTATACTTCCAAAAGCCGCAAATAAGCTTATCCATATTATTATTTTCGCAGTCATGTAAAGGAGGTTATTTATCGGACCGTTCACATCATATTTGTCAGGAATAGCTTCTTTTGGAGCATAATTTGCAGGATAGTAAAAGAAATTATGTGTGGAATCTATATTCTGAATTATTTGCGGCTTTAAATTGATCATAGTGCTGTAAACTCTAAAGTAAGGAGAAGGAGGATAGTATGTAGGACTCCCCCCTCCATTAAAGGTAACTTCTTCATTTGCGTTGTTTTTGAAGAATTCTACTTGTTTTTCAATGCTGTCATTAAACTGCTGCTGATCTTTTATAGTGCCCCAGCCACAGTCATCAACCACACATTCAACGAAAAATAATTTATAAGTTTTTTCAGGGCCAGGGAAATTTGCACTTGCACTTATTACACTTTCAAGAAAAGAAGATTCTAAATAATGTTTATCAATAAATAACCACATCATTCTGCCCCTATAAATTCTTGCGTCAGCAATTACAATATCATCTTTTCCAATTTTTTCAGCCGTATATTCTCTTAATTTTGTTGTTCCGTTTTGCGAGCCTATATGGGGGAGCATAATATAAATATTTATTATTAGTGTGATAGCTAAGAATGCAACTATGATTTTTTTTGGAGAGACCAACTTCGAATAGTTTATTGCAGCATAATCCAAAAGCATCCCACCATACAATGCAAAAACAGGCATAAATATTACATAATGTGTAGTGAGTCTGTTAGTTAAATCAATGAACAGGAAGGAAAAGATTTGAAAAATTAAAAAGAAAGAAGAGAATTTCTCTTTTCTCCTAAAGAAAAACAAAATAGAAAACAATCCTAGCAAAGTTATAATAGGATCAAGCCCTATTATTGTAATCATCATTTCTTTACCTCCAACTAAAAGCTCCTTGAATCTAAATCCATCATTTATTCCCTGTATAGTGCTGTAAAATTCTCTTGATTTTCCAACATCAAAATATTGGGATAAATAGGCATCAACCATATCTTTTTCTTGATACCATAAGATATTATGAATAAAAATTGGAGAAAATATAAGTAATATAACAAGAGAGAACTTCACTATAGAAAATATCTTTTCAAGATTGATTTTTTTATCTTTGTGGAAAAAATAAAAAAGCAGGAATGCAGGAACAAAGAACAAAGAAAGCGTTTTTATCAGCGAAGCTATTCCTATAAAAAATGCAGCTAAAAGAGATAATTTGCCGTCTTTCTTTATTCTTTTGATAAAAAATAAAGTTCCAAGAAGAACAAAAAATACTGCTGGCAAATCCATTTCTATTATTGTATATATTATGCTAAATGATGAGATTGCAAGCAGAAACGAGGCAATTATAGCGGCCCTCTCACCTGAAATTTCTTTTCCTATTAAATAGATTAAAATTATTGCAAGGCTTCCAAATATAAGGGAAAGTGATCTACTGGTTAGCATGCTAACTCCGAAAATTTGATGAAATACATCAGTCATATAAGACCATAATATTGACTGCCAGATTCTTCCTATTACTCCTGAATCAATTATTCCAACAGCATGAGGGCCGTGCACCATCTCATCTGCATTTGGCTCAACATTTAATGCTGCAATATACCTAAAAATTATTCCTATTAAAAATATAAGGAGGATTATCACTAATTTCTTATTCTTAAATAAAAAATCTATTGTTTTATCTAAGACAGCATTTATCTTTTCTTCAGATTCTACTTTTTTATCTTTCGTAATCATTAATCTATGTCATATGTTAGAAACAGAATATAAACATTATCATTCTTTTTTCGCTATACAAACCACGCTTAATCCGAAAGGAGGCCTTATTATATTCTCGCAGAATTTAAAGAGAGGAACTAAATTATTGTATAATGAAAAAGTTCCCTTTGAATATATTCTCTTTTTCATGAGCACATGCACAAAATACCAGCCAACTGCCCCAGCAAGATTAATGTAAAATACTTCTTCTATTTTAAAGCCTGCTTTTTTTATTCTTTCAGCAAGCTCTTTTTTAGTGTATCTAAGATAGTGTCCTCCCTCATAATCCAGAATAGAATAAAGAAATCTCATTGCAGGCACTAAAATTAGGAATTTTCCTCCTTTTTCAAGAATATTATAAGAATTTTTAAAGGCAAGAGCATCGTCTTTAATATGCTCAAAGGTATTCATTGTTACTATAGTGTCAAATTTGTGTTTTTTTAATAGTATTGCTCTTTTAGTGTCAGTTATATCAAGATGAACAGCTTTAAAATTTTTCTCTCCTTTGAATCTTTCTTTTATTTGTGTTATATATTCTTTGGAATAATCAACTCCCATTACAAATTCCTTGTCCATAAAAATATTAGTAATATTGCCATTTGCGCACCCTATGTCAAGTACTCTTTTTCCAGAATATTTTTTAAGCACTCCGCCAACCCAAGAATAATATTGGTCCATAGATGAAAGTATTTCCATGTTTTCAACCAAAGTAGAGTCAAATTTTGCTATTTTCGCGTATTTAGATAAGTCCATCTCTTATATTATTAGCTTGCCTTTAAAAATCTTCTTTTTTGCAGTAACACTTCCACAATTATGTTTTTAAATAGGCATATTTATCATAAAAGATGGTGCTGTTATCAGTTATAATTCCTGCATACAACGAAGAAAATACTATAATTGAAGTATTAAATAGAGTAAAAAAAGTGAATTTAGAAAAATATGGGATAAAAAAAGAGATTATAGTTGTAAGCGACGGCTCAACAGACAATACGATGAAATACGCGCGTTCTTTTAAAGAGACAAAGGTTATTGATAATATAAAAAATCAGGGAAAAGGAGCCGCAGTAAGAAAAGGAATTAAATATTCAACAGGAGATATAATAATAATACAGGACGCGGATTTAGAATACAATCCGGAGGAATATTATTTAATATTAAAGCCGATTCTTGAAGGTAAAGCAGAAGTTGTTTATGGTTCGCGTTTTCTGCATCTTCTTAAAAGGCCAAGAGAAACTTTTTTCATAAGAAAATATAAGAGATCTGGTTTTATGGCTGCGCTCGGGGGGAGGATAATTACTATTGTAACCAATATATTATACAGGACTAATTTAACTGATGAACCAACTTGTTACAAATGTTTCAAGTCTTCAGTTATAAAATCAATTAACATAGAAAGCAACAGATTTAATTGGGAGCCGGAAGTCACTGCAAAGATAGCTAAAAAAGGGATTAAGATTCATGAAGTCCCAATAGCATATAAGCCAAGGACATTTCAGGAAGGAAAAAAAATAAATTGGAAAGATGGGTTTCAAGCAATTTTGACTCTTCTCAAATATCGCATAAAATGAAAAAAGCAATTGTGTTAGGGGCAGGAATAACAGGATTATATATTGCAGACCAGCTTGCTAAATCAGGCTATAATGTAACAGTAATTGAAAAAACAAAGAAAGTTGGGGGCATGGCCTCAAGCTTTAATTACAAAGATTTCACGCTTGATTACGGCCCGCATAAATTTTATACTTATCTTCCAGGAATTTATGAAGAATTTATGAAAATAGTTGGGGAAGGAAATTATTTAATTGTAAAGAAAAAAAACAGCATAAGACTTCTTGGAAAATATTTCAATTTTCCAGTAAAGCTAAGTGAATTGCTTTTGAATATAAATCCAATCATTTCTTTTAAAATCGGATTGGATTTTTTTAGGTCTTTTTTCAAGAAAATGAAAATAAAAAGTTATGAAGATTATTTTGTGAAAGGATTTGGAAGAACCGGTTATTCAATAATATTCAAAGGATTTGCAGAAAAAGTATGGGGCATTAATCCAAAAAATTTATCAGAAGAGCTTGCCAGAAGAAGATCTCCAGCAAGCAATATTTTTGATGTATTAAAGACTATACTGATAAAAAACAAGAAAGATGTAAGCGCAGAGTATTTTTATTATCCTAAACATGGATACGGTGTGATATGTGACAATTTAGCAAATTCAATAATAAAAAACAAAGGCAAAATACTTCTTGAGACATTTCCAACAAAAATAAATGTAAAAAACAATAAAGTAGTTTCTGTAGAAGTATCAAAATCTAAAAAAAAGAAAATTTCATGTGACGTTCTTGTTTCTTCTCTTTCAATAAATGAAATGCCTCTTCTGTTAAATCCGAATATTCCAAATGATGTTGCTGAAAGTTTTAAAGAGCTGAAGTTCAGATCCCTCATAATATGCTATGTTTTTCTTAAAAAAGAAAAGGCATTAAAGGATAACTGGCTTTTCTTTCCTGAAAAAGAATTTTGCTTCAATAGAGTTGCAGAACAGAAAAGTTTCAGTTCCTTTACTGCTCCGGCAGAAAAAACAGTTCTTACAGCAGAAATAACTTGCAATTACAACGATAATATTTACAATGCCCATGAAGAAAAATTAAAAGAGCTGGTTTTAAAAGATCTTGAGAAAGCTGGCCTGATAAAAAAAGAAGAAGTATATGATTTTTTCATAAGAAAAGCAGGAAGAGTTTATCCAGTTTATTCTATGGAATACAAGAAAAACTTAAACAAAGTTCTAGGCTATCTTGATAATATAGGGAATATATATACTGTTGGCAGGCTCGGCCTTTTCAACTATAACAATGCGGATCACTGTATAGACATGGCAATGGTTACTTCAGATATAATAATAAAAGGCAAATCATTGGAAGAGTGGAGAAAAGCCAGAAACTATTTTGACAGTTACAAGATTGTAGATTAATGCAAAAATAAATCCTGTTATGTCAAGGAACTTGAAGAAAACCTTGCCTTTCAAGGCAAGGTTGTTCCTTGAGCATCCAAAAGTCCTAAACAAACCATGGGCTTTAGCCCATTGTCAAACACAAGGACTTTTTGATATATTTCAATAATGCTTATTAATGCATCAGTTTTCTTTTTTTTATGTTAGTGAAAATACTTGGAGCTATTGATATCTCTTGTGCTATCGCTTTCTTAATGCTGACCTTTGGAATGCCTGTTTTTGCCCAATTTACGCTTTTTTGTGCAGGACTTTTGATGCTTAAAGGGTTATTTGTTTTAAAGGGAGAATTATTGAGTGTTATAGACTTAATATCTTCTTTTATTCTTATTTTTTCAATTTTTTTTACATTGCCAGCAATTATATATTGGATTCCTTCTTTTTTGCTTCTTTCAAAGGGATTTGTAAGTTTTTTATAAGTTTTTTTCTTCTTTTATTATATTTTCCAAATAACTTCTGTATTCGCATCTAGGAATGTTATGAACAAGCGATTCAAGCTGTTCTAAAGAGATGAATTCTTTTCTATAAGCTGCTTCTTCAGGACAGCCCAGTTTTATTCCCTGGCGATTTTCTATGGTCTGCACATAAGAAGATGCATCATGAATGCTGCTGCTTGTTCCTGCATCCAGCCAAGCAGAGCCTCGCGCCATTTTATAAACTTTTAATTTTCCGCGTTTCATATAGTCAATACTAACATCCATAATTTCAAGCTCTCCTCTTTTTGAAGGTCGAATAGATTTTGTAATTTCCACAACTTCCTTATCATATAGATAAAGGCCAGGCACAGCATAATCGCTTTTTGGATTTTCCGGTTTTTCTTCAAATGATATTGGATTTCCACGTGCATCAAGTTCTATTACTCCATATCTCCTAGAATCACTAACACGATATCCAAAAATACTTCCCCCGCCATTAAATTTTTCAAATGCTTCTCTAAAACAGCCTTCTCCAACAAAAATATTGTCTCCTAAAATAAGGGTTATATCTTCATGGTTTATGAATGATTCAGCTATAATAAAAGCCTGCGCTATTCCTTCTGGTCTTGGCTGTTCCATATATTCAAAAGATAATCCTAGCTGTTTTCCGTCTCCAAATAATTTCTTAAATAAAGGCAGGTCATTTGGAGTGGAAATAATGCACATTTCCCTTATTCCGTTTTCAATTAATGTAGTAAGAGGATAATATATCATTGGTTTGTCATATACCGGCTGTAATTGCTTGCTCGTTATCATGCTTAGAGGATATAATCTTGACCCTGAGCCGCCAGCAAGAATAATTCCTTTCATATTTTTACCTCATTTTTTACATATTCTTCAAGGCATTTTCTCATAGATACTTTTATATTTGGAACATTTATTCCAGAGCCTTCTAATTTCTTTACTGACAAAATACATGCACTTCTCTTAGCTTTTACTGCAGAATTCAATTCATCCTGTGTTATTAATTCATATTTTTTAGAAATTCCGCTTATTTCACTATACATATCAAGAATTTCATCAAATGAAATGATGCCTTCGTTTACCACATTAAAAATGCCTCTGCTGTCTTTTTTAATTAAATATTTTAAAATTTTAATAAAATCATCAACAATTGTTATAGAATTATAACTTTTTACTATTTTTTTGTATCCAAGAAGCCGCGTTATAAGGTTTCTTTCATGAGGTATTTTATCACTCGGCATATTTATTCTGAGCTGCAGCACATTATCAAAATTTTGCAATCTTTTTTCTGCTTCAAATTTTGTAAAATTATAATAATTATTTATTGAATTTGGCTCATCTTTCTCTGAATATCCTTCTCCATTTTTATTTCCATCATAAAAATAGCCTGTGCTGATATGCACCATTTTTTTACCATAAAATGAGCATACCTTTGCTATATAGTGCGGTACAATAACATTTGAAAAGTATGTTTTTTCCTTATTGTTTTCACACCAATCTATATTTGGTCTTCCAGTTTTTGCAATGCAGTTTAAAACAACTTCTGGCTTGTATTTCTTTATTTCATTGTCTACAGAATCAATATTCCCTATGCGCCTATTTGACATTATGCTGTCTTTTAAATTCTTAAATATCCTGTTTCCCATATATCCATTTCCTAATATTAAGTGTTTAGCCATATAAAAATAGTGATGTTTCACCCATTATAAAATTAATGATTCGCGGAAAGATATGTTTAAGATTTATAAATTTTTTCTTAGCCAGTTGAAAAAGAAGAATTCTCTTCGGTATAATCTATCTTTATAAATCATTGAAAATAAATCAAGTAATGAATGAAAAACTATTCCTATAAAAATGAAAAAGAAAAAAATCCAAAAAATTCCCAATATTCCGATTAAAACATGAAATTCAACAGTATGAAACAGATGAAAAGGCTCTTTCTTTCTTATTCCTTTTTCTCTCTCTTGAATTTCTACAATACCAAGTTTTTTATGGTGCTCTAAAGCATGCGTCAAGCTAAATCTTTTTGTTTTAATAACTGAGTTTATGTAATGGTCAAAGTCAATTAAAAAAGAAGCTAAGAAAGTCAATGCTAAGTAAATCAGACTTATATTAGGGGAAAGCAGCCACAGAAAAGCGCTGAACAAAGCCCCATACAGCACATGCCATTTCGGTAACATTTACTCCTCCATTTTTTTTATCATATCAGCAAAAGCAGGGCGCGATATAAAAACTCCCGCAGTTATTCCTATAATTGTTGTTATCATAAAGCCCTTGAATAAGCCAGCTCCTGCCCAATAAAGTGGAATTAGCGAGGCAACAGATGTAAAGTATGCAGCCATTATTATAAAAAGTCCTCTTTTTATTCTCTCTCTTATTCCAATATTTTTGTTTTTATTGCTTTCATCCAATAATACAATCTGGCTGTCAACTCCAGTTCCTATAGTAGCAAGAATTCCAGCTATGCTGGGAAGATCAAGATTCCATTTAATCAATGCAGCAACTCCAAGTATAATTATCAATTCTGAAAAAGATGTGAAGAGCAAAGCAAGAGAAGCTTTTATTTTTCTATATCTTACAAAAATTATAAGACTGACAGCAATTATAGATATTGTCCCTGCAAGCAGAATAAGATATGAGAATTCTTTTCCTAAAGCAGGAGATATTGTATCAAGTTTTACAATATTAAGCTTATAAGGAAGACTCCCAGTGATTAAAATAGTCTGCAGTTTATGCATTGATTCTCTTGCTTCTTTCAGGGCTTGTTCCTGCGTAACTCCGCTTCCAGAACCCTGTATAGATATTTGCGTAGTAGATTGTCCTTTCAAATCAATTCCTATAAGTAAAGAATCAACTTCTTGGTCATCTATATACAAATAAAGCTTTTCAGTTAAATACTTGCCAGTCTCATCAGAAGGTATTTCCTTGGTTATTTCAGCATGTTTTTCAGCTGCCTCTTGAGTTAAATAAATCGTGAATCTAAACTGGCATAAATACCCTCCTTGATCATTTAAGCACTGAGTTATTCCAGCACAGCTCGCATCATTTCTGCACACATCGCTTATGTCTTTGTCGCCTCCTTTGAAAACAGTTTTATTTCCTATTTTAGCTTCAAATTTTCCTTGCTTTGAAACAAGCTCTTCCAAATCTCCAGGGCTTGCTCCAGCAACTTCAACAAGCATAAATTTGTTTCCTGACAGATCAGTTATTGATTTTATCTGTACATCTGAAAGCCCATATACATTAAATCTATTTCTGCTTATTTGAATTAAATCATCAAGCTGTTTATCATTAATTTTGACATCTGGCTGTACTAATGCTCTGGCTCCTCCTCTTAAATCTAATCCAGTTTGTATTCTGGTTTTTGGAATGTCTTCAGCAATTATTTTTAAACTTTCGTTTGTAAATATAGTATATTCATTATTTTTTGTTTTTATATCAATTCTCTCTAATTCTTCTCCAAAGTCCATATCTTCAATTATCTGCACATAGTCATTTTTGTTTTTTATTTCTTTTTCCCCTATATACTTTATTATCTCGCCATTTCTAAGGCCTTCTGAAAACAAGCTAGAGTTTTTATCTACAGATTTTACAATTACTCCTGATTCAAAATTCGGTTTTATAGCCAGTAAGGAAATCATCAATGCTATTATTAAAATCCATATTCTCAACGTTAGCTTCATTTCTTATTCTCCGCATACCATTTTAATATTGAAGCATTAGTTATCCACGTGTTAAATATGTCAAATCCAAGTCCTATGAGTATTATCCCAAAAATTTGCCTCAAAGTGTCTGAAAGCCCATATACAATGAAAAATGCAACACCTGCAGCAGCTATTGATGTAAGAGTCATTGTCATTCCAGTCTTGAAAGCTCCAAATATTCTTTCGTTTATTGTTCCTTCATGATTTCTAAGAACTCTTGTAGTAAGAAGAACATCAGTATCTACAGAATATCCTATTAACATTAGAAAAGCTATTATTCCTGCTGCTGAAATATTAATTCCAATCATATCTACTACTACAATTGTCATTACTATGTCTGCAAAAGCTGCAAGAATAACCGCCAGGCTTGGAGCAAAGCTTCTAAAGACTATAAAAACAACTATCGCCATTAAGATAAAGGCAATAACTATGGCTAATCTAAGCTGTTGATAAAAACTGGCAGAAAGAGACGAACCGGTAAATTCAATAGACGAGTTTTCATTTTTAAGTTCATATCCTAATATCTCCTCAACTGCTTTTTTTATTTCATCTGCTTCTGCTTTTGTCTCAACAAAAAAACCATGCTGCTTTCCAGTCCTTATATCAGATATTTCCCTCACATTTATATCCAAAAATTTTTCTTTTAATGAATTTTTTATTTCTTTAACATCTGCTTTGTTGTCAAAGACAGTTAAAATTGTTCCTCCTGTCAAAGAGACATCTTTATAGATTATATCTCCGTTTTTCGCATTAAAATTCACAAGGTAAAAAATTGAAAAGATTAGAAGAATAGCGGGAACTATCAGGAGCGGTTTGTATATTCTGTCGTAAATAATTTTTTTCTGAATTTCAGTATTTTCTTTTTGTTCCATTGTAAAACTGCGCCGGTCGGGATTCGAACCCGAGTCAACTGGTTTTTTCAGTCAAACTTTGCAGGTTATATAACCAACATTATGGAAACCAGCTATACTAACCACTGTACTACCAGCGCATGCTTAAAATATCCTATGCGCTTTTTTAAATGCTTCGCAGGAAATCAAATCCTTAAACGCCCGAGGCAGGATTTGAACACCTGAGTGAATACATCACGATGGTCGCCGCAGAGTTTTTACTCTGCGTGCGCTTTCAAATCCTTAAACGCCCGAGGCAGGATTTGAACACCTGAGTGAATACATCACGATGGTCGCCGCAGAGTTTTTACT